>DAOVGK010000052.1 GCA_030672445.1 Candidatus Aerophobota bacterium | reverse complement strand
TAAATGTGAGAAATGTGGAGGGGAAATGGTTCTTAAATTCGGCCGCTACGGAGAATTTCTTGCTTGTTCTAATTATCCTCGCTGTAAGAACACCAGGGAAGTAGCTCAAAAGACAGGTGTCAGGTGTCCTTCCCCGGGCTGTAGGGGAGAGATCGTAGAGAGATCATCCAAAAAGGGCAGCATTTTTTATGGATGCTCGAGATTTCCCCAATGCCGGTTTGCCTCCAGAGCCGAACTAGTGGCAGAAAATTGTCCCTATTGTGGGAATACTTATTTGGTAAAGGTTAAGAATGGTTTGAAATGTCCGGAGTGTGGAAAAAAACTGGAGGAGTTTCTGGTTGAGGAGCTCAAACTGGGTAGAGTTCCTTTTAAAATAATGAAAAGAAGATGGAGCTAAAAAATAGATTGGCTGGATAGATTTCATCGGTACCTGGAAGAGGAAAAAAATCTTTCTTTTCAGACGGTTAAAAGCTACACCAGTGATGTAAAAGACTTTTTAAAATTTCTCCTTTCCCAGAGGAAAGATTTGAAAGAAGTAGGCTATCCCACGGTACGAGGGTATCTGGGGTCTCTTCAGAAAAAAGAAAGAAGAAAATCTACTCTGGCCCGCAGAGTAGCTTCTTTACGAAGCTTCTTTTATTTTCTCTATTTAAAGGGACATCTTGAGTCTTTTCCTCTCTCGGGGATGCGAGGCCCAAAACGGGGAAGAAAAATCCCAGTGTATCTGGAGGAGGAAGAGGTGCAAAGACTTCTCAGTGCAGCAGGAGGAGAGGATTTTATTCGCCTTCGGGATGGGGCAATTCTGGAGCTTTTATATGCCACCGGAATGAGAGCGGCTGAGTTAGTAAATCTTGAGGTTGAGAATATTGACTTTGGGTCAGAGACAGTGAAAGTTCTGGGCAAAGGCTCTAAAGAAAGGATTATACCAGTGGGAAGTTACGCCGTTAAAGCACTAACGACATATTTACCCGTGAGAGGCGAGAAAGTAAAGCCTGGAGTAAAGGCTCTTTTTGTCAATAGATTCGGAGGAAGACTCTCCGACAGGTCTTTACGAAAAAAAATGAATCAATACCTGGAATTAGCCAACATCCAAAAGGAAGCCGGTCCACACATACTGCGCCACTCCTTTGCTACCCATCTTTTGAACCGGGGGGCGGATATACGCAGTATCCAGGAACTTTTGGGTCACGAACGGCTCTCCACCACTCAGATCTATACCCATTTAAACACCAGAAGACTCAAGGAGATTTATCAAACCACTCATCCCAGAGCATAGAAGTCCTAGGTTCGTTTAGCTCATAGCTCATAGTTGATGGCTGATAGGTTAAAAAACCAAAAAAGCAAGTTTGGAGTTCTACCGGCCTGGTTTCAAAACAAAAGGGAGCTTAGATGATTCGTTCGACTACTATCTTGGCAGTGAGAGATAAGGACAAAGTGGCTATTGCCGGTGATGGGCAGGTAACTTTTGAGAACATAGTTATGAAACACAAGGCTCAGAAGATAAGGAGACTTTATAAAGGACGCGTTTTAGCCGGCTTTGCTGGAGCTATTGCTGACGCCCTTACCCTCTTTGAGAGGTTCGAAAAGAAGATTGAACGATACCAGGGGAATCTTGCCCGGGCTTCGTTAGAGCTGGCAAAAGACTGGCGGCAAGATAAGATCTTGCGCAGACTCGAGGCTTTAATGATTGTGACTGACAAGGAAAAGTCTTTTATTATCTCAGGTAACGGAGATGTAATCGAACCTGATGACAGAGTAGTAGCCATCGGCTCAGGAGCCGGCTTTGCCCAGGCAGCAGCTCAAGCTTTGGCTGACCACACCGATTACCCCCCCAGAAAAATCGTGGAGACAGCCATGGCTATAGCCGCCTCTATCTGTATTTATACTAATAATCAGATTAGTGTTGAGGAGTTATAATAAAAAGAGGGTGACTATTTAGCCACAGATGAACACAGATAGGTTTAAACACAAAGAGATCACAGATATTATTCTAGGTAGCCGCAACCTTTAGGTTGCGCTATTTTACGCAGGCTAAAGCCTGCGGCTACCTTAAATGTGGAGTCTGTGATTTTGCCAAAAAATCAGAATTCAAAAGATTTGTATATGATAATAAAAGAAAAATACCAGCGTCCATCTGCGGCTGATTAAAACCTTGAGGAGATAAAAATGAGGGAAAAATGGCTCACCCCTCCTGTCATAGTGAAGGAATTGGACAAATATATTATAGGGCAGGATGATGCTAAGCGTGCGGTGGCAATTGCCCTGCGCAATAGATGGCGACGACAAAAGCTCCCTCCTAAGCTTAGAGACGAAATAGCTCCCAAGAATATCATCATGATAGGCCCGACAGGCATAGGAAAGACAGAGATTGCCAGAAGGCTGGCTCAACTGGCCCAGGCTCCTCTCATAAAGGTGGAGGCAAGTAAATACACCGAAGTAGGTTATGTGGGAAGGGATGTAGAGTCCATGGTGAGGGACCTTACCAATCTAGCAGTACACACAGTGGAAATGGAGATGATGAAAAAAGTGAGGGAGAAAGCGAAGAAATTGACCGAAGAAAGACTTCTGGATATCCTTCTTCCTCTTCCCAAAAGTACCTCGATTTCCCACAAAGAAGGAAACCTTGAGGAGGATGAGCGGATTAAAAAAGCAAAAAACACCAGAGAAAGGTTAAGAGAGAAACTGAAAAATAAAGAACTGGAAGATAGATTGATTGAGATCAAGGCCACCGACAAGTTCACTCCTATGATAGAGATATTCAGTAGTGCCGGAGTAGAACAAATGGGGATGAACTTTCAAGACCTACTGGGTGATATGCTACCAAAACGTCCCCGAGACCGAAAGGCCCCCATAAAGGAAGCTCGCCAGATTATCCTTATGGAGGAGTCCCAAAAGCTGGTAGACAAAGACAAAGTCATTGAGGAGGCTATCCATCGTGCGGAAAACTCAGGCATAATATTCATCGATGAGATAGATAAGGTTGCCGGGGGAGGAGGGGTAAACAAGATAGATATCTCCCGGGAAGGGGTACAGAGAGATCTTCTACCTATTGTTGAAGGAACTACTGTAGCTACTCGCTATGGGGCCATTAAAAGCGATCACATCCTCTTTATCGCTGCCGGAGCCTTTCATGCCACTTCTCCTTCTGACTTGATCCCTGAACTCCAGGGGAGATTTCCCATTCGGGTGGAATTGAATAGACTTACCCAGAAGGATTTCGAGCGTATCCTCACTGAACCTCAGAATGCTTTGATCAAGCAGTATCAAGCTTTGATGAAAACGGAAGGAATAGAATTAACCTTCGAGGAAAGTGCAATTAAGGAGATCGCCCATCTGGCTTTTCTGGTAAATGAACGAACCGAGGATATCGGGGCCAGGAGGCTGCACACCGTTATGGAAAAGCTTCTGGAAGACATTAGCTTCAATGCTTCCAAAATGAGGCGAAAGCCCTTTACCATTAACTCTAGCTACGTTAAAGAAAGACTAAAAGATATAGTGGAAAGTGAGGATCTCTCTCGCTATATCTTGTAATGGTCCAGCGTAACTACCTCTCAGTTGGAAAGAGATTTACAGAGAGTAAGGAGTAGGTTGGCTTTCTCACTTTAACATAAGTGGCAGGTTATTTGGTGGTCCTTATTTACTAAAATTAAGGGCGGCTCCGAAGTTCGGCATTTTTCGCTGGCCAAGCTACATCGGGGGTGAAACCTGCAACCGGAAGGTGGGTTAATAGAGCTGGGAACCTCTCCCTTTAATTCTACGTGCTCTCGTCGTGTTCTGGGCTCCGGAACCGGTATCGCCGAGAGTAATGCCTTAGTATAAGGGTGCTGAGAATTAGAAAAGATTTCTTCCTTCCTACCCATTTCAACAATTTCCCCCAGATACATAATAGCTATCCAATCCGAGATGTACTTGGCTACCGCTAAGTCATGAGTTATAAAAAGATAAGTCAAGTCCCTTTCCTCTTTCAATTTGAGCATTAATTCAAGTATTTTCGCTCTTAAGGAGACATCAATCATTGAAATGGGCTCATCGGCAACAACAAATTCTGGATTTAGTATCATAGCCCGGGCTATTGCCGCCCTTTGTCTCTGTCCACCGCTCAGTTCATAAGGATGAGCGTCATAAAACTTTTCAGCCGGCTCTAAACCTACCTTCTCCAGCATTTCCAAAACAGCTCTCCTTTCTTCTTCTCCCGTTGCTATCTCGTGAATCTCAAGAGGGTGTCCCACGGCATCGCCTATCTTCATTCTGGGATTGAGCGAAGCATAGGGGTCCTGAAAAATTATTTGCACATTTTTTCTGAGTTTTCTTAGCTCTTCTCCTTGCAAAAAAGTTATCTCTCTTCCTTTAAAGAAGATTTTTCCCTCAGTAGGTTCAATCAGGCGTGTAACTAACTTGCCAGTGGTGGTTTTCCCACATCCGCTTTCTCCGGCTAAAGTAAAGATCTCTCCCTTCTCCACTTTGAAGCTAATTTTGTCAACTGCCTGAACATATTCGAGTTCCTTAGTGAATATTCTTTCTAAGAAGCTCTTTTGCACCGGGAAATATTTTTTCAAATCCGCTACTTCAAGTTCAACCATCTTCTTTAATCATATCTCAAACATTTAACCATATGCCCGGTTTTGATTTCGACTAATGGAGGTTCTTTTTCTCTGCATGTGTTTGTAGCATATGAGCAGCGAGGATAAAATCTACATCCCTTTAGAGGATGAATTAGGTCTGGAGGCATACCAGGAATGTAACTGAGGTTCTGGTTGGATAATTGAATATTAGGCACTGAGCTCAAAAGTCCCTCGGAATAAGGGTGCAGGCGATCTTCGAAGAAAGCATTCGTCTCTGCAAATTCAACTATTTGACCAGCATACATTAAAGCAATTTTATCAGCAATTTCAGAAACTAAGCTTATATCATGTGAGATCAAGATCATCCCTGTATTGTGTGACTTTTTTAGCTTCTTCATCAAATTCAGAATTTGAGATTGAACTATCACGTCAAGAGAAGATGTAAATTCATCAGCTATAACTAGGTTCGGATTTAGAGCTATGGCCAGAGCTATCCCAACCCTCTGCCTCATTCCCCCGCTAAATTGATGGGGATAATCTCTAAATCTCTCTGAGGGAATCCCAACATTATCTAATAACGAGAGGGCCCTTTCCTCAGCTTGCTTGTGTATTACTTTCTCATGTGTTTTTATCGTCTCAGTTAAATGATCTCCTACTCTCATAAGAGGGTTTAGGGAAGTCATTGGATCTTGGAAAACCATAGAAATCCACCTTCCCCTGAGCTTACGCATCTGTTTATTATCTAACTTGGCAAGGTCTTTTCCATCGAAGAATAATTCTCCCCCCACTATTCTTCCTGGAGAGGGGACAAGCTTTAATATGGAAAGACCTAAGGTAGACTTTCCTGAACCGGACTCTCCAACTAATCCTACGGTTTCCCCCTTCTTTATGGAAAAACTGACTTGGTCCACCGCTTTAACCACTCCTTCCCTTATATAGTAGTAAACTTTTAAATTTTTGACCTCAAGAAGATTTTTCAATTTTATCTCCCCAACTCAGGGTTCAACATCTCATTAATCCCTTCTCCAAAAAGACTGAAGCCCAGAGTAAGCAGGACGATCATCAAGCCTGGGAATGTACTGGGCCACCAAATTCTTGAGGCAAGGTAAGCATGTCCTGCCTTTAAGTCAAATCCCCAATCCGGGGTTGGAGCAGGCAATCCCAGTCCAAGGAAGCTTAAAGCTGCCAGTGTAAGCACAGCATCGGCTGCATTAAGCGACAATACTATGGGAACAGATGAGAGGACATTTGGAGTGATATATTTAAAAACTATAGTTCTGTCTTTGGCACCTATCGCTCTTGCCGCTTCTACGAATAATCTTTCCTTGAGAGATAAAACTAATCCTCTAATTATTCGAAAATAAGTGGGAGTGTAAATAACCGCTATTGCCATAGCTGTATTCACTATCCCCGGCCCTAACATGGCAGCCAAAACTATAGCTAATATAAGACCGGGGAAAGAATATATAGCGTCCATCACCAGTGAAAAAACGCTGTCAAGTTTACCTCCAATATAACCTGATAACAATCCGAGCAGGACTCCACACGAAAGCGAGAAACTAACCGCCAGAAAGGTAACACATATAGCCGTTCGGGTTCCATATATAATTCGGCTGAGAATATCCCTTCCCAGACCATCCGTCCCTAAGATGAACTTATGATTTGGACTTTCAAGAAGTCCTCCAGTTTTCTTAATTGGATTATAAGGAGCGATGAGGGGGGCCAAAATAGCCATTAGAATAATGGAAAAGACAATCAAGAATCCTATGATAGCAAAGTACTCAGCTCCCCTCATAGGAAAAAGACCTTTGACCTTGGATACAATCAACCTGGAAATCGAATACTTTGGCGCTATCATTTTGTGTCAATACCGAATTCGTGGATCAATATAAGCATAGATAATATCAACCATAAGATTCACCGTAACTACTATAAGGGCAAAGAAGACGATGATTCCCTGAACCGTGGTAAAGTCTCGGTAAGTTACCCTTTCGAACAAAAGTGTTCCCATCCCGGGCCATGAAAACGTAATCTCAGTCAGCACTGCCCCTACAAGCAGGAGTGCAAATTGCAGTCCCATCATGGTAAGTATAGGAATAAAAGCATTTTTTAAGCCATGTTTATAAATCACAATCTTCTCCGATAGTCCCCTCGCCCTGGCAGCTTTTATAAAGTCCTTCTCAAGGACTTCCATCAAATTGGTTCGAGTAAGGCGGGTAAAAATCCCTGAAAGATAAACCCCCAAGGTTACAGTGGGCAAGATTAGATGTTTGAGGGCACTAACGAGGCTGTCGAGGTCAAAAGTCAGGAGACTATCTAATAAATAAAGTCCAGTAACAGTTTTAGGTTCCATCAGAGTCCCTATTCGTCCACCGATGGGTAGTAAGCCCAAATACACTCCGAAGAAGAGCTGCAGCATTATCCCAATCCAGGGGATAAAGAGACTATAAGTAATGATACCATATAATCTAAAGACGTGATCAACAGATTTACCACGTCTAGTGGCAGCGATCGTGCCAGTAAATATACCAATAGCTATGCTTATCAGAAATGCATATATAGAAAGTTCCAGTGTTGCTGGAAAACGATCCCAGATCTCAGCCAATACCGGTCTTTGACCCCATATTAGCGACTGTCCTAAGTTCCCATGTAAAAGTTGCCAGAGGTAGTCACCAAATTGGATGAAAAGTGGTCTGTTGAGTCCAAGTTGCTCTCTTATCTGCTCGATCTGCTCCTGAGGCGCATGACCACCAAGTATAGCACTGACTGGATCACCGGCAACCCTCATTATCAGAAACACTATGCTAAGCAGGAGGAGGATCATGGGGATAGCCAGTAGCACTCGCCTTACGATATATACTCTTAGGGAAGCCATTTTCTAATTTTCTATCTTAGGGAAGGTAAAGAACTCCCCTCTCCTAAGAGGAGAGGGGAGTGAGGCGAAAAAATAATCAGGACAAAGCAACGTCCCTTACTCTCGGTAGATCAAGTAATACCTGAGTAACATAACAGGATCCAACACTACCCCTTTTATATCAGGCTGAACAGCAGCGGTTAATACTCCCTGGAAGAAGGGTATCACCGGAGCTTCTTCAGCCATTAGCTTTTGCACCTTGGTATACAGTTCCGTTCGCTCCTCTGTTTCAACCCTGACCCTGGCCTGGTCAAGAAGCTCATCCATTTCAGGGTTACTGTAAAACACACCCATGTCCGGTGACCACTCGGAGTGAAGAAAGATGCTGGTATAATTATCTGGATCTATGTAATCTGGATACCAACCAAGGAGAAAGATAGGCATAGTTCCTTTGGCTATATATTCCGCGGCATATGTAGCCCACTCAGCGCTTTTCAGACTGACTTCCATCAAGCCCGTTTCTTCAAGACTTTCTTTCATTATAGCTGCCACATCGGCTTCCAGATCTCCATAGTGGGTGGGGGTATACCATAACTCAAACTGGAAAGGCTTATTCTTACTGTATCCTGCCTCCGTTAAAAGCTTTTCGGCCAGCTCCAAGTCACGTTGGCCATATTCCTCTTTAAATGCATCTATATGACTCCACATCCCCATAGGAACCATGCTATAAAGAGGCTCAACTGTCCCTTTATAAGCCTCTTCACATATCCTGCCTCTATCTATGGCAGCAGCAACAGCTTTCCTTAAGCGCACATCATCAAAGGGCGGCTTATTACACCGGCTAATGATGTATCGAATGTATGGACCCGGTACTTCCAACACCTTCTGTTTTCCTTTAGCTTTAAGGTCTATTACATCTATAGGTCTTAATGTTTTCCAGGCAACATCAATCTCTCCAACCTCTACTGCCATCCTCATGGTAGCGGCGTTTTTATAAAACTTTACCACAAATACCTCAGAGCCTGGTGCAGTGCCGTAGTAATCTGGATTGGCTTCCAGGACAAGTTCAACATCCCTTACCCATTTTTTAATCTTATAGGGTCCGTAATGGCCGGCCACAGGTTCAGCCACTTTATCTTCAGGGAAGGATTTAGAACTTATGGGAATATACGGTGTGGTGGCGACCAAGGAAGGGAAAAAAGAAACCGGTTCTTTCAATATGAATTTCACAGTATAAGTATCCACAACCTCCATCCTGTTAACGAATGCCGAAACCAACCAGGAGGGATCAAGAGCGAGTCTCATAACCCGATCTATAGACCATTTAACTGCAGCGGCATCGAGTGGTTCTCCATCGGTGAACTTTAAACCCTCTCTGAGTTTAAAAATATACTCAAGTCCGTCAGAGCTGACCTCATAAGATTCTGCGATCCCTGGCATAAGTTCAGTTGTCCCCGGCTTGTATTCCAGTAATCCCTCTCCAATGTTCTGAAAAACTTCCCAGGTGTAAAAGTCGTACGTCTTTGCCGGGTCAAGAACCGTGATCTTATCCGTAGTACCTAGCACTATCAGTTTCTCCTTTGCAGCCAGTGTTGCCGCTGGAGTAAAGCAGGCAGCTACTAACGGTAAGACCAGCAAAACCCCCATCATCCCTCTCATCACCTTTTTCTTCATCTTGCACCTCCTGTATTAATTTGGATTTTCTAATCTTAACAACTTTTCCAATTTTGTCAAAGACCCAGTAGTGACATTTTAAACTTTAATTGACAAAAGTCAAGGCGCCCCCCTTTACAATCCCAAAATAATATGTATAATATAAATAGAGTTGAATGTGATTGACTCTTTTCGTTTCATAGCTGGTTCATTAACATTAGAGTAAATCAGGAGAGATCTCCCTCTGCATGCCGTCTTTGAGCAATCAATAAGACAAAAATTTTAGGAAATAATTTAAGGCAGAAATATACCTTTCCCGTTGTCCATTCTATCATTGAGCTGTAGCTTTTTTGCGTCTCGGGTTTGTCATAACTCCGCTAACTCATTCTACTTTCTAGGGGGAGCCGGGCGTTACCATTTCAAAAGCTCTAAAGCAAAAACCAAGATGGAAAAGTATAAAAAAATAATCACGTCCCCATTTTCTCTAGATGGCTAGATATATTGTCAGAACAGAGAGAAACAAAACAGAACTACTCATCATAGTCGGCAGGACCGAAGCTGTTGGTGTGATCGATCATGATTTTATCCTCAGAAACGAAAAAATTCCCCTTCATGCCTTGGTGAAAACTCCGCAAGGAATAGCAGGATATGTGGAGACATTTTACCCTTCAGAGAGCTCTATTAGAGTTTACGATAAGAAGCAGGAGGAAGTTGCCTATTTCGGAAAATCCGATATTTTGAGAATAGATGGGGTCTATGTTTCTCTGACGAAACTATCCAAAGAGGAAACCATATCAAGAGAAGAGAAAGGAAAGAAACTCACAGAAAAGTTAGAAAGATTAGGACTGAGTCATTCTTATTGGCTTGATGATTTAGAATTTAAAGGAAAAGTCTACTGTTTCACCAGGAAAAATGATATATCGACTCTTGTCTCAGTTAACACTGGAATAAAACCAGGAGTGGAAGAGCTCCTGAGGCTCCTGCCTCTGGCTATCTCAAGAAGGATCTTTGAACAGGAGTTTATAAGAAGGTTTATCGCCTTTTAGTCTACGCGAGAATCAAAAGTAACTATTCACCGCAGAGATCGCAGAGTGCGCAGAGGTGAATTAAGAAAGGAAAACTTAACGAAATGTAAGCATTCAGAGAGTTGCTAATAATTTTCTTAATTCTTAGCGTCCTCGGCGTGCTCCGCGGTGAAAAAGGAAAGATGATGCGCGTAAAAGACCTGAATGATGAATTAGGCTCCGGGATTGGGGTATATTTAGATGGCAAATTCTTCGAAGTAAGAAACAAAGACCATCTTCAATCGAGGATTTATGGAGAAAATAGCGATTGTAGCTCTGCAATACTAGTTAAGTATGAAGACCATGAGGAAGTCTACACCCTTTTTAAATTATTAACCGATAGAATCAATCATCTTTTTGAGATAAACGTTAGAAATGGGAGAGAGGACTTCATCCGCTATCTGGATCGAGGCTTTGAAAAAGGATTTAGAAGTGGTAAGATAAAAATTAATCCAAGCCATAGAAACCCTGAGGAGCTGAGAAGGTATGCTCACCGACGAGCCACAAAATACGGTATCCTTACCGAAGTAATTGGCTGGACTGGTATTATGGCCACGATTTACCAAAACCCTAAAACTGCCGCCGTGATAGCGGGCTTTTATTTTGTCTTTGGCGACGTCATCTTTGGTTTGGTGTTTCCCTGGTTAGCTGATCTGGGTGGATTTACCTCGCCTTTTTTTCAGATAGGTGCCTATCCTGCCAAGAGACGTCTCTTTAAAAGATACATATCTTTAGATGAGAGTTTACTTACCTATTTTAGAAAAAAGGGTGAAAGATTAAGAAAACTGGAAAAAGAGTTCAAGGAAATAACCGACGTGGAAAAAAAATCCTCTTTAAATCAAAGACTAAGAAAGGAAAACAAACGATTCACTAAGGATTGGGAGCCAGCCGCTTTATCTTTCAAAAAATCGGAAGATTTTAAAGGAATTATCGTTAGCTTCAGAGGTAGATATGAGAACGCTTTTGCTTTTTGTAATTACCTCGTTAACGGAACTGAACCGAAGGAAGAAGACCTCGATGTCTGGCGCATTGAGATAGAGCCACTGGAAAAGTCAAGTGAAGAAACAGACTTTGATCGGGTGTGGGGGCAGAAAAAACCTAAAAAAGAGGGACCCGAAAAAAATCATAGGGACGAAGGATGAAAAGATACCTGGTGGAATTCATCAAAAAAGCCAAAGAGGAAAATATAATTATTAATCCCCTGGAGCCGGGGAAAGTAATAAAATTAGATTTTCCTGTCCTGGAAGAGGAGATTTATCTTCCGGTGTACTATAACGTTAGCCTGATTAAAGGCAACAACTACAAAAGAATTGGCAAGCTAGGAGCCTGGATAGCGGAAAATTATCCCCCTGAAGATTTCCATATAAGAACAATTACCTTAAACAAAACTACCCTTTTATCTTTTAAGAACGAGAAAACCCTTATTATAAAATCGCCCTCAAATAACTACGAAATCACGGGGATGGATAAAAATCTTTTAAGCAAGAAGAGAAAAGAAAGGCTGGAGAAAAATGGCTTTTTTAAGGGATACGATATTAAAAGAAATGTGATTATAGGAAACTTTTATCTTTTCCGGCGTCAAGCAAAGGCAAGGGGCCTCCTGGAGCTCGAAGATGAGTTTGATCACACTGATTTCCTTTCTCTGGTGGTTCTGGACAGATTAATGAGTGAGTTGAAGCAAAAAACGGCAAAATCTGCTGAGACTCTTGAAGTAGCCCAGGAAATGACCGAAGGAAAATACAATAATTTTATCCTTTCAAATTATCCGGTCAACAAGATAACGGAAGCCGTTGAGTACATAGAGCAACAGGGTGAATGGAAGATATTCTGTGAATTGGTAGACAAGGGAAAACCTGTTTTATTAAACGGAGCAACCGGATGTGGGAAAAGTACCATGATTAAGTGGTATGCCCATATAAATAGTATACCCTTTTATATGTCACCTACCGGAAATAGAGAGACCAGTATGGATGATATAGTGGGCTCCTGGGTCCCTGCCGATCCCAAGCCTATAAAAGCACCTGGGGCTCTCATTCTGGCCATGATACACAGTGGCATATTCTACTTTGAGGAAATAGGACCGGTAGACCCCGGAGTGCTTTACGGTCTACATGGGGTTCTGGATGATAAAAAGATAACTGTTCAGTCCCAGTATGGTTTTGAGGTTATCGAAGGAGGAGAAAATTTTAAGATGATCTCCTCCGGAAATTTGGATTCAAGATATACTCCCATTGAGCTTAGTGACGCCTTTCTGGAAAGATGGGCCCAGATAAAGATAACCTATCCCGACAAAGAAGGAACCGTCGACATTCTGAAATCAAGAGCACCAGGACTTGATGAAAAAATAGCTCTCTTAATAACTGACCTACTCTTTGATTTCAGAGAGATACTTTTTACTTACAAAAAAGACATGGGTTTAAGAGGGGCGGTGGAGATCTGTCAGGCTGTTCAACAGAGTAAGCAGCCACTTAGAAAGCTAATAGAGGTGCATATGCTCAATCCTAAATCCACTTATGAGACTGACAAGACACTTTTCAGAAAGCTGATGGAGAAAGTTAACCGGAGAATAAAGAGGTAAAAATGGTTATCTGTAAGAAAATCGAGTCCGAGCTTCAAAGAGTGGTAAATTTTAGAATAGGGGATGGAGCTAGCGAAAAATATCCTCTTATTTTCGACAAAAAAACCCTTCTTTCCTTCATTAGTGGTCCGGCTATCTTTACCGATGGTGAAAAAATACATCTACCACAACAATTTGGCTTAGCTCGCAAGGATTCAGATAATGAGATGATGCTCGCCAGTGCAGTAAGACACGAATCAGACCACATAAAGGAATTTATCAAACTGCACGAGCAATTGGCTAATTCTGAGCCCTATGATTCTAAAAGGATAAATCGGTTCCTGGAAGACTTTTTTTTACAGGATCAATTTAAGGAGAATCCTACCCTTGCCCATGAGATCTTCAATGTAGTTGAGGACAATAGGATAGACCGCAAGGCTAGAAGAGAGCTTCCTGGACTTAAGAATTTTTCCGAGGAAAAGGAAAAACCGACTTATCTTGCCCGCAGGCCCAGTCCCAAATATCTGATGAAAAAAGGGAAAGAATTGAATGCCTTCCGGGAATTTTTTCTCCAGAAGACTCTACTTGATAAAACTATTGATGAGGTGCCTTCTAAATATAAAAATCTTCTGGAGGAATGTGTAGCTATAGCCCGGGATGCTGAAGATAATGATATTCACGTTTCTCTTGATTCAACTGCAAAAATCTATCAAAAATTTAAGGAAAATTTCGACATAAAGCAGCCCCTACCAAGACTTCCCTCTTACGCCGGGAGAGGCCATGATAAGTTATCTCCCGGTATTCCCCGGAACTACCGAGGTCAGGTAAAACCTAGAGAGGGTAGAGAAGATCAAGAGGAAGTCACACCCCAAGATAAGAAAAAACAAATCGATCAACAAAAAGGATCAAGTGGAAAGGAATCCCGTGAGAGAAGACCGAAATCAGATAAAGAAGAAGACTCAAGTAAGGTAGAAAAAGATAAGAAGCACCAGCAAGAACTCAAAACTAAGGAAAGGACCACCAGGGGGAAGGACGAAGTTAGCAAAGAGACCAAAAAAGGGAAAGAAAAGTGGGAGAAAAAATTAGAGGAAAAGAAAAACAAAGAGAAAAAAGAAAAAGATTTAAGAAAAGACCAATGGAAATACCTACAGTCTGGTGGTCCCTTTGTGAGAATAGTACCAAGGCCGAGCCCCGGGGTTATTCTGAGAAGACCGTCGAGCTGCCAGGTTGACATTGAGAATGCCCATAAAATCATAGAGGATTACAATGGAGAGATAAGAGCTATAGAAAGTTACTTTAAAAAGCTTGAGGAAAGATATCAAGGAAAGAAAAGAGCAAAACAGGGAGAAGAGATTAATATAGGCGAGTATGTGCAGGCAGAGTTAGAATATGAAGCCACCGGGGTCAGACCAAACAAAAAGATGTTTAGAAAAAGAGCCAGGATTAAGAAAAAAGCTGCCTGGGCCATTTTGGCAGACATAAGTTCCTCTACAGGGTTTGGATTTGGATATAAGATAATTGATTATATTAAGAGTGCTCTCCTAATTCAGGGAGAAGCGCTCAACTATTCTGGTTATCCTTTCGCAATTTTTGCCTTTCACTCCGGGGGAAGACTCTTAAAGGAAATGATAAATTACAAAGATACAGTCTATATTATAAAGGATTTCAAGGAAAACTATATGGAAGATTCTCGAGGAAGGATAATGTCTCTTTATCCATATGGAGGCACCTTAATGGTGAATGCCATAGAATACATTGCTGAGAAATTAAAAGAGGTGGAAGGTAGACCCAAAGGTTTTTCTATCATAACTGATGGAGAACCGGACACCCCTGAGGCGGTAAGGGATGTCCTCAGTAAACTTTCAGAAAATGAAATTCTTCCTTTTCTATTCGTTATTGGACAAGAACACGAAAAATGTGCCAAATCACTCATAGATGATTACGTAATTATAAAAAGGGACAAAATAGATGAGCTTCCCAACGAAGTTCTTAGAATATTCACCACTTATGGAATTATAAAGTGAGGGTAACTGTTCACCGCAAAGATCGCAGAGTACGCAGAGATGAATCAAAAAAGTTGGGTTATTAATTAACTTCAATGTTCAAATCTTAAAACATGGCATTCAGAGAGTCGTTAATAATTTTCCTGATTCTTAGCGTTCTCGGCGTGCTCTGCGGTGAAATATGATAAGACTCAATAGTTACAAGTGAGGAAAAGATGGTGAGCGCCAAAAAAATAGCTCTGGGGATAGTCTTATTCATTATAGCCATCTGGTTTTACTCAGGAGTTTATATCGTTCATCCCGAGGAGGAAGGGGTTATTAGAAGGTGGGGAAGGTATTATACTTCCAAAGGTCCCGGAATACACTATCATATTCCCTGGCCCGTGGAACGAGTGGACAAACCACCCATAGCCAAAATCCAGAAGATGGAGATTGGATTTAAAACCATCAGAGTAG
>DAOVGK010000035.1 GCA_030672445.1 Candidatus Aerophobota bacterium | reverse complement strand
CTAGACAAGATAGCCGTAGGGGACAAGCCTCCCATCAAGGAGGAGGAGATAGAGGATTTCAAGAAAAAATTAAAGGATCTAAAACCAGAAGATTTTAGCCTTTAGCCAACCTACCTAGAAAATAGCTGATCCCCCTGTAGGGTCAAAGATTTTTTGCTTTATAACCCTATCACTTCCTTTAATTAATCCCAAAGTTAAAAATTTCGTAATTATTTAGCCACAGATGGACGCTGATATTTTCTTTTATTATCATATACAAATCTTTTGAATTCTGGTTTTCTACCAAAATTCAATAATAAGCCAATTTCAATAGTTGTTGCTTTCAAGTAATTAATTTATCTGTGTTCATCTGTGTGAATCTGTGGCTAAATAGTTACAAAGTTTCTATCTTAATCGTGAATAGTAGGGACATTTTCTCAAAGGATGGCAGGGAAGTAAAATATTCATCAATTTTTCTTTCAGGTCTGCTCGAGGTTTAATTATGTGGACTTCTTCGGTAAGGAGGTCAACTTCCCTTATTGCCTCAGTGAGATCCAGGTAATGGCCGTTTCTTTTATTGCGAAGTTGTAGATCCTCGGTCAGGTAAAGATATATGTCGCCAGGAGTGGCGCGTTTAAGTTGGAGGGATAGTTTCTCTTCCTCTATCTTTTGCATCACAGGCTGATATATAGAATAAAACCAGTCATGGGCGGCATCTTTAATGGACACCTCTCTTCCCATTTTATGGGCTAGATATTGTTGATGCAGGTCTATCTGCCAGGCGAGTCTATCATATCCACTGGGTCGCGAGAGAGAAACCTTCCTTATATCCATGTTCTGTTCAAAGTTGAATCTCCTCAAATATAAAGTATTTTCAGGAGAATCTTTCGCTGGCAGAAATTCAATTATCCGAGCATCGACATATTCTTGTCCCATTTCCTTTCCGGCAGAAATGCGGTGATGACCATCCACCACGTAGTGCTCATCCTTGATCTTGTAAAGCTCTACCGGAGGAAGAATTATCCCCTTTTCTAGTGCTCGTTTTATGGAATTATATCTATCCTGGGTATTATTCTTACCTCTAAATCTAAATTTAGGATCAAAGTCGAGGCATCTACCCGTGCTTCCCACTATCCTATCTATCTTCACCGGGCGAATGCCTAGATCCACCGTGCTTAACAGATTCTGCTTACGGCGTTCCTCATCGAAACATTTGAGGCCCAAAGGGTTTTCGGCAACACCTTTTATGATTTTAGCTATTGGACGCATGGAGTTTCACCTCTAAGAGTTTGGAGAAAAGCTAATGAAGTATAGTAGATTTTTTCTATAAGTCAAGCTTCGAGAACGGCCAGTATCCTCAAAATTTGTGTCCTTGACAGTGAAGGCTTCAGACTTATAATTGAAATGTGTATAAATTCTTTTGAGATTTTCCTACCCGAACCTGTAACGAGTGATCTATTTGAATATCGTCAGGTTGCCATCGAAAGAGCGGTCTCTGAGTTTTGTAATCAATTTATGCCGGTCTACAAGTGGAAATGAGAAAAAGAAGCATCTGATGAATGAGAAGAAAAAAGAGTCTATGTATATTTCAATAACGATTATAATGCTTACGCCGTCTTCAACGCTCTCCGGCTGAAGGAACTCATCCAGGGAAGCTAATAGTTGGCTCTCTCCCCGATTTTCTCTGATGCGTCTGGCATGTTATTTCCAGGGATTTCATAGGCGAAGAATTGACAGGATTCTTTCTTCCGGATAAGATAAGAATAATAACCATACCATGAATAAATGTTTATTCTGAGGCTGTCAAAGAAAATTAAATTCTCAGAAAGGGGGAAATTATGAGATACGCAGCGCATTCATTAATGTGGACAGCAGAGTTTACGGAAAAGGATCTTCATCTATTTGACAAGTTAAAAGGAATGGGGTTTGACGGTATTGAGATACATACGAACCGTCCTGAAACTCTACCCAAAAAGAAGATCAAAGAAAAAATGAGTGAGACGGGGATGAAGTGCACCTTTACAGCTACCCTGGACAAAGAGCACAACATAATCAGTCCGGATAAAGAAAAGAGGAAGGCAGGAATAGAATTTTTAAAGGAGAGGATTGAAATTGCCTCCCAGCTTGGTAGTGATGTTTTGGGAGGAGTCATCTATGCAGCCTGGGGTGAATTTACGGGCAAGGTGAGAACAAATGAGGAATGGAGCTACTCTAAGGAATCTCTTCTAGAAGCAGCCCAATATGCACAAGAGAAAGGTGTGGTATTGGCTCTAGAGCCAGTAAATAGGTATGAGACATATTTTTTAAATACCACCGAGGATACCAGGAAGTTGGTAGAAGAGATTAATCATCCTAATGTCAGGATTCATCTGGACACTTATCATCTTAATATTGAAGAGGAAAGCTTTTATGAAGCAATAAAAACAGCTGGTGAATATCTTTACCATTTGCACCTCTGCGAAAATAATAGAGGAATTCCAGGGACCGGCCATGTTGCCTGGTCTGATGTCTTTAAAGCCTTAAAGGAAGTTAAATATGATAGATGGGCGGTGGTTGAATCCTTTGTCCCGGCCATTGAAGAAATAGCCAGAATGACGGCTATCTGGAGAAAAGTTGCCCCAAGTGCCGACGCCATTGCTGAAGAAGGATTGAAGTTTTTCCAGAGCAAGGAGTAGCAAGGAAAAAAGGGGACGTGATTATTTTTCACGTCCCCTTTTTCACTAAAGTAAAGTGGCGGAGAGTGTCTAAATGTCCCGAATGATGAAGGCAGGGATATTGCGCCGAGCGGGAGAGATTAGCTGTGAGCTAATACCCGTTCCCGAGGCAGGATCTAAAGAGGTATTGGTAGCTACTAAAGTTACAGGGATATGTGGGTCTGATGTTCCACGTTTTTTAAGAGGCATCTCCCCCTATGGTTTTAAAATCTTGGGCCATGAGTGCGCTGGTGAGGTGGTTAGGGTAGGAAGCGAGGTTACTGGAGTGGAACCGGGAGAAAGAGTGGCCATCATGCCAGTTATCCCCTGTAGACACTGTGATTTTTGCCAATCAGGTGAATATTCGCTATGTGACAATTTTGTCCGTCTGGGCACTCGAGTAGATGGCTGTTTTGCTGAATATGTGAAGGTTAGTCCTGAGAACCTTTTAAAGTTACCGCCCACAGTTGATTATGAGTCTGCCTCACTTCTAGAGCCTTGCTCGGTGGCTCTACACACGGTTAAGAGAGCTGGGATCGCACCGGGAGACGTAGTAGTTGTGCTTGGCTGCGGGCCTATCGGGCTTTTAATTGCTCAATGGGCAAAGATTTTAGGGGCAAGAAGGGTCTTTGCCGTAGATATTGCCCAGGTAAAACTGGAAATTGCCAGAAAGGCCGGAATAACTGACTGTATAAATGCCAAAGCCAAAGATCCAGTCGAGGTGGTAATGCGGGAAACTCAAGGAAAAGGAGCTGATTTGGTACTTGAAGCTGCTGGATCGGAGACTACCCTTGAGCAGAGTATTAGAATGACCAGAAAATTAGGTAAAATATCCCTGCTGGGTCTAGTAGAAAAAGATGTTACCCTACCACAGAAGACCATCACCGATATCATGCGGCGTGAGCTAACCATTTATGGAGTCTATGACGCAGACACTAAACCGGTTCCTTTCAATAGCTGGGAAGCTTCTCTTCATTTCATAGAAACCGGCCAGTTGGACGTAAAATCGCTCATTACTCACCGATTCAGAATCGATGAGATTAAAAGTGTATTTGAGAAGATAAGCCGAAAAAGAGAAGATTTTAATAAAGTTCTCTTTGTATTTTAAAATGATTAAAGAACCGAAAGCAATGGAGGAGATTCACAAAATTAGAGAAGAACTTTATGAAGAAAGAAAAGAATGTCTACAGAAAAAAAGATAGAGGCCATTAATAAAAGCACAGAGCAGTTATTAAAAGAACATGGATATAGACTTATCCCCACCAATAAAGGAAGATGGGTGATTTCGAAATCTTAGTTAGACTTTCCGGAAGCTAAATAAATATCATTATTCTTCCTCAAATAGGTAGTCCTTACCCTTCTATTTCATTTTCAAGAGGTAAAACACCGTACTTCAGGCAGCAGGTGTTAGAAAATCCTAATTAAATTAAGGTTCGATCAAAAGGCATAGGTCAAAAGACCTCCACGCTTACCCAAAGATTGAAACCTTTCACTCCTTTACAGGAAAGAATTTTACAAAACTTGGGAATTGAGTTAAAATGTAGACACTAACGAAAATTTGATTTTAATTTTTAAAGTCTTATGGCTTAAGAGTAAGGAATCATTTTGAAGCGTGGAACTTCGTCCTAAAAGCTAACGAGCTCAAGTTAAGCTTTAACTTTAATAAGAAAGAATACAAAGTGGAATTAAACGGTAATGTTGCTTTAGTTACTGGATCAGCAAGAGGAATTGGCAAAGCCATCGCCCTGAGGTTTGCCCA
>DAOVGK010000009.1 GCA_030672445.1 Candidatus Aerophobota bacterium | reverse complement strand
CTCCTTCATCTATGAGCTTTTTTATCTTGCGGTGGTGAGAGTGGTAGCGCATCATATAATCTAAGGTAAGCTTTACCTTATTTTCCTCACATACTCTGATCATCTCCTCTGCTTCGTTAAGGTTTATAGCTATAGGTTTCTCACAGAGGATGTGTTTTCCAGCTCGGGCAGCCTTAAGAACTTGTGGATGATGCAGGTAGGTCGGAGTAGCAATGTAGACAGCTTCTACCTCTGGGTCATTAATTAAATCATCCTCTTTGGTGTAGTATTTTATCCCTCCGTATTTTTCTGCCACCTTTTTTAGACGCACCTCATCTATGTCCATCAATGCCACAAGTTTAGCATTTTCTGCAGGAATTATTCCCTCGGGTATGGTTCTTCTATCAGCAATACCGCAGGCTCCAATAACTCCCCATTTTACTGGCATACAGACCTCCTCTCTCATATGGTTTTTTTGACAAGGCGTACCTCACGTGAGTAGGGGAGGCCACCGTCAACCGATTTACCTGACTAAGCGGCAGATCTAGTTTAACCAACCAACCATATGAGCACTCATCTACCTGCATAGGCCTCTTTTAACAAGCTCGGAACCTTCTCCAGGATAATCTCTCCCGCTTCGAGGGCTGGTTTGCCGGCAGCCCCTGTTCTTACCTCGTAGTCTCCCCCGGCCAAAATCCTGGCCATAGAATTTCCCTTATCTTGTGTAGTGAGAAGCGACCTTCTTAATCGCTCTGGCAAATAGATGAATATGATCCTCTTCAAAGGTGGGAAACATATGAACAACAAAGGTTCTTTCCTCCAACCAGGCACAGTTTGGACAAAAGACTTTGTCGTACTCTACTGCTTTGGGATCGGTATATTCTTTTGATTTAAAAGGGAACTTAAATCTACCAAAACCATTATGCTCTGTGTAAGCTTTTTCTTTATAGCTTTGGGGCCAAAATTCCTTCCAGGCTACAACACCTTCGGCAAGTATTGCCTTCAGAAATCTATTCTTATCACAGGCAAGTCTATCCAGATCAAGAACAATGGGGAAGACATAAAAACCATTTAGCTTTTCCTTATTGTGGACTGGCAGATACTTAATCTGTGGGCAACCCGAGAGCTCACTAATTAAAATCTCTCCGTATCTGCGGCGTCTGGGCAAATTCCAGGTATCGATTCTTTCCAATTCCTTAAGGCCAATAGCGGATTGCATTTCAGTCATTCTATAATTAAAACCAATTCGCCGGTGAATGTAGGGCAAAGCCTGTTCCATCTCTAAAAGACTCATTCTCTTCTCGACATCATAGCCATGATCACGAAAGGAGCGCGCCTCCCAGGCAATTTCTTCATTATTGGTAACAACCATCCCACCTTCTCCACCAGTGGTAAAGGTCTTGTTTTGACAGAAACTAAAGGCTCCCATATCACCTATAGAGCCAACCTTTCTCCCTTTATAAAGAGCACCGTGTGCCTCAGCGGCATCTTCAATTACGTAGAGACTATGTTTTTTAGCAATCCCCATAATTTCATCCATTTCACAGACGTTACCGTAAAGATGAACCGGGATGATGGCCCGGGTACGAGGGGTTATTTTTCTTTCAATATCCTCTGGATCAATGCAATGGTCCTCCCGACGAACATCTGCAAAAACCGGAATTGCTCCTGCTTGAACTATACAGAAGGAAGAAGCGATAAAAGTATAAGGAACAGTAATCACCTCGTCTCCTGGACCAATATTTAAGGCACCTAAGGCAGTGTGCAAGGCACTGGTACCACTTGTTGTGCTGATAGCATACTTTACTCCACACCATTTGGCAAAATGCTTTTCAAATTCTATTCCTAAAGGACCTGTCCAGTAGTTAACTTTACCTGTCTTCAGGGGCTCTATCGCTGCCTGGATTATTTCCTCTGTAAACCAGGGCCAGGAAGGCAGTTTTTCCTGGATAGTTGGTTTTCCTCCCTCAATGACTAATCTTTCAGACATACCATCCTCCTTTATACCCTCTTTTTCCCTATTTTATTCATAATTTTCATTTCCGTCCAATTTGTCTCACTTTAGCTAAATTCAGCTGGTCCATGGAGACTATTTGGACATCAAAATTTTGACCAAGAAATGCCTTGCAGACAAAAATGAGGTTAAACAAAGAATTTGCCAAAAATTGGAGGGTAAGGGAGCCGCCACCAGGATGGTTCGAGTTCTTTTCGGCTCCCCGGACTGGACTCGAACTAAGAGGATATTACATCAAAATGTAGATAAACAAATTGGTGGGGTGTATTTCTTGGTTGAAGAAC
This sequence comes from Candidatus Aerophobota bacterium, assembly GCA_030672445.1. The sequence goes on along the minus strand of DAOVGK010000009.1, from coordinate 2,888 downwards.
CGAAAAAGATGGATTATGCCAGATAGATCGAGAGTGTTTAAGGAATAGAGTAGATTGTTATTGATTTTGCCAATTTTTTACGGAATTACTAGACCCTTAATAGCATTGCCTCTTCGGTCTCTAATGGTTTTCAATCCTGCCAAAAGATCATCCAGAGAAAATCTGTGAGTAATTAAAGAACTAACATCGACCAGTTTCGTATCGATAGCCTGAAGAGCTGTGGGCCACGTAAAAGGTGCCAACCAGGAGAAGCGAATAGTCTTATCCCATAAAAGTGAGTCAAGAGCGGGAACTTTGAGAGTATCATTCGGGCCGGGAAGGCCAAAGTAAACTACGACAGCCTTTCTTCCAGAAATAGTGAGGGCATCCTGCATTGGTTTTAAAGCTCCGGTGGCACAGATAACTCTATCAGCCATCCTTCCTTCAGTTAGCTCCTTAATTCTTTCTTTTAAATCATCAGTGTAATAGGGGGAATTTTTTTCTTTGATGTTTAAAATGAAGTCTGCTCCCAGCTTCTTTCCTAGTTTGAGTCGATAGTCCCTGGTGCCAACCAGCACTGCAGTTCCAGCCCCTCTTGATTTGGCCATTTGAGTCATCATCAGCCCTATGGGGCCGGGACCAAAGATAACGCAGAAATCACCCAGAGAAATATTCAGATTCTCAATCCCATAGGTAACGCAGGATAAAGGTTCAGTAAAGGCTGCCTGCTCAAAGCTAACCCTTGAGGGAAGTTTATGGACCCCGGTATATTTAGATTTAACATATTCGGCAAAGGCACCATTGGTGGAGACCCCAATCACACTTTTATTTTCACAGAGATTAACCATTCCTCTGGCACAAATTCCGCAGGCGTTGCAGTACTGAACTGGGTCCACCGTAACTCGATCCCCAACCTTGAATAATCCTTTCTCCTTAGGGATTCTCCCCACCTCGGCCACCTCTCCAGAAAATTCGTGACCTAAAATTAATGGCCCCTTACCGGTGGGCGTTTCCAGAGGGCTTAATCCCCAATAGTAAGCAATATCCGATCCACAGATGCCACAGGTTTTGACCTTGACCAGGACTTCGTCTTCTAAAGGAGAAGGAATAGGAACCTCTTCCAATCTCATCTTTTCTGGCTCATAAAAAACCTGCGCTTTCATCTTTTTAGCCATGAGTATTACCTCTTATAGGATTTATTTCCATTTAAGTTTTGTAAAAAGGTTATCCAGGTATCTTTTGCAGTCAGCAGTAATCTCCCAGGCGTTTGGCCAAAAGCAAAGATCAATAGACCACCACCCGGAATTATAGCCAGTCTCAACCAGAGTTGACAGAAGGGCCTCAAAGTTCAGCACTCCTTTACCAAAAGGTACATGGGCACTGGTCTCATTGTCGTGAAGGGTATTGTCTGAGTCAATTAAGTGGACATGCCCGATTTTACCCTTTAATAGACGGGCAAACTCAATTTCACCGCCTGAGAGCTTATCTAATGGAGGTGTCTGTTTGGCTGCAACTGCCGAGCACATATGAGCATGACAGCTATCAAAGAGAAACTTAAAATTTAGCCGATCAACTTCATTGAACAGTCTCATGACCTCATGGGGCTTATTGAAGATAAAACCTGGTTCAAATTCCCAGACCACCAGTGTATCTACCTCGGCAGCCTTGTCGGCACAGCTTCTGAACATGTTGACTACTCTATCCCAGGTAGTCTGGTAGTCAAGATGTTCCGGGAAAGGAGTGTGGGTGACGGTATCTACCCGAATAGCTTTGATCCCGCAATCCACACAAAACTCCAGGTTTCGATCAAACATTTCCTGGTACTGCTTGACCACCTTAGGATCGCCCTCGGCAAAGGGAAGCGACCAAAGATCAGCGGCGTAGGCGGGAACTTCCAGTCCCTTCGATTTTAACATCTCCATTAGCCCTCGTCTCTTCTTTTTGTTGGGATATAGATCAGGATGAGCATGGGGTTTGAATCCGCCTAATTCAACTCCATCAAATTTAAGAGCCTCTAGCCGCTTAGCCACTTCTTCCAGTTCTACCGGATGTTCAGCATAGGGACCGATAGCATAAGCCCAGCTACCAATGGAGATTTTTGGAAAGATCATCTTATTTACCTCCTTGAGCTAATTAAACTACTGCAACTAATCCCGAAACTTCTCTAGAATTATCTTAGCATATCCTCTACACTCCGTCAATTTTCGCATAAGGAAGCCAAACTTTATTCAGAATTACTGAGCAAATTATGATTAAAGGATAGAATTTATTTGTTTTGCAGAAGATGACCAAAAAAGCGTGTATCCGCCACCCAAAATTGTCTTTGATCTAGTTAGCTTCTGGCCCAAAAGTATTAAAAAAATGGGAAAAAAGAGTGGGCGGGGAATTGACTTTCCTCCTTCTATAGGCTATGATTTTGATTGTAAAGGTATGCACTGGAGCTTCTTGTGAATAAGCAGAGAGAAATTTATCGAATAATGGATGTCAATCTTGATCGAGCAAGCGAAGGCTTGAGAGTAATAGAAGACGCAGTTCGATTTGGCTTGAACGATTATCATCTTACCCAAAAGGTGCGGCAGTTGCGTCACTTTTTAATAAAGATAGCGGAAGAGATTCCTCACTTTAGATGGAGGCAGCGCATGGGCTGCCGGGATGTGGAAAAAGACGTAGGAGCAGGACTGGGGACAGAAGAAAAAAGAGAAGGGTTTGAGAATCTAGTGAAAGCTAACTTTGGAAGAGTTCAAGAGGCTGAAAGGAGTCTAGAGGAGTTTGTTAAGCTGCTTTCTTCAGAATTAGGGCAAAGATTTAAGAAGCTTCGTTTCCAAACCTATGCCCTAGAAAAAAAAGTAGCTATGAGACTAGAAAAAAGATATGATTTCAGCCTCTATGTGATCACCGACTCTAGCCTG
>DAOVGK010000062.1 GCA_030672445.1 Candidatus Aerophobota bacterium | reverse complement strand
TGGCTCTAATTATTCTGGAAGGCCGTTTATATGACCTGCAGATTCTAAACCACCAGAAGTTTTTCCGGCAAGCGAGCAAGGGACAGACAAAATCAATAAAGATTTCTCCAAAAAGGGGATCAATTTATGACCGAAACCTGGAAAAGCTAGCCGTTAATATCCCTTCCTATTCTCTTTATGCTCGCCCGGGAAAAATTTCCCATTCTAAGAAAGTAGCCGGGAAACTTTCTCCCATCGTAAGGATGAAGGTTTCCAGCTTGGCAAAGAAATTGAGACAGAAGAAGGTCTTTGTTTGGCTAAAAAGAAAGCTCTCCCTGGCCCAGAAAAAAAGAATTGAAGCACTGGGTCTCAAAGGGATAGGATTTGTGGAGGAAAGTAAGAGATTTTACCCTCAGGGAGAACTGGCCTCTTCTCTTTTAGGATTTGCTGGAGTGGACAATCAGGGATTGGCCGGGGTAGAGCTTTCTTATAACAGTGAACTACAAGGAGAGGCGGGTCATTTCTGGATAAGAGAAGATGCTTTGGGTTACGAAATTCCCTTTGCTAAAGATACTCTTCAGGCTCTGGTTCCTGGTAAGAACTTGGTCTTGACCTTAGACAATGTCATCCAATCCATGGTAGAACAAGAATTATCTCTTACTCTAAAGAAAACCAAGGCCAAATCCGTGGAGGCCTTTTTTATGGATCCTCAAACCGGTGAAATTCTTGCTCTGGCCAACAAACCCGATTATGATCCTAATTATTATTCCAATTATTCACCCTTCACTAGAAAGAATAGGGTAGTTCAATCCCTTTATGAGCCTGGTTCATCTTTTAAATCCTTTACTGCGAGTGCCTTATTGCAAGAGGAACTGACAGATCTAAATGAGAAGATTTATTGTGGGGAATCAGTCAGGGTTGCTAATCACCTATTTCATGACTGGAAGAATTTCGATCGAGACCTAAGTGTTACCGAGATTTTTGAAAATTCCTCAAACGTTGGGGTAATCGAGTTAGCAAGCAGGATGAAAAAGGAGAAATTCTATAAGTACATTCGTCTTTTCGGCTTCGGAAACCGAACCGGAGTAGATCTTCCCGGAGAAGGCAAAGGAATTGTAAGATCTCCTTCGGATTGGTCACTTACCGATCTACCCGCTATCTCTATCGGTCAGGGAATTGCAGTCACTCCTGTTCAGATGGTTACCGCTTTGAGTGCTCTCATAAATGGAGGAAAACTTCTAAGACCTTACGTGGTTAAATACGTGTACGGACCGGATGGTAAAATAATTAGAGAGAACCGACCTCTGGTGATAAGAAGAGTTTGCTCTGAGTCTTTATCTCAAACAATAAAATCACTTTTGGAAACGGTAGTAGAGGCCGGAACGGGAACAAGGGCAAGGGTCACCGGATATTCTCTGGGAGGAAAGACAGGGACGGCACAGATCCCTGCATCTAATAGAAGGGGATACCTTCCCAACAAGTACATTGCCTCCTTTATGGGTTTTGCCCCCGTAGACTCACCCAGAATCGCCGGAATTGTGATAATTAAGGAGCCTACGGGGGCATATTATGGAGGAGAGGTGGCGGCACCTCTTTTTGGAAGAATAATGAAAAGAGTCCTACCTTACTTAAATATCCTACCTCAAAAAGGGGAATTGGTTAAGACAAAGGAAAGGTTACCCTCTACCAAAAGGAACCTGAAGAAGGATCTAACCTCGCTTTTTTCCTCAGCAGCAGCTAATCTAAATGGGTCATGGCTGAGTTTCTTGACTAAATATTGACCAAAATTACTATGGGGGAAAAAGAGGAATCCGTGAATTTAAGAGAACTTATCACTGATATAGATGTAGAGAAAATAGCTGGTAATCCCGATTTGGAAATAGAGGGAGTGACCTACGATTCAAGGAAGATCCAGCCAAACTTCTTGTTTGTTGCTATTTCCGGCTTCAAAGAGGATGGCCACCACTTTATTGGTGAGGCTATAGAAAGAGGAGCCAAGGCAGTAATAGTAGAGGAAGAAATCCAAATCCCCTTCCCAAAAATAGTTTCAGTCAAAGTTCCTTCATCACGTTTGGCATTAGCTCAGATCTCTAATCGTTTTTATGGATTTCCTTCGGGGCAGATACGCGTGATTGGAATAACTGGGACCAATGGTAAAACTACTACCACGTATCTGATCGAGTCTATTCTCAAAAGATGTGGTTTTAGGGTGGGGAAGATATCAACCATCGATTACAGCCTGGGAAGGGGATTTTCTTTCTCTTCCATCACTACCCCTGAGTCAGAGGATTTACAGCGAATGATCAGGGCCATGGTGGATGACCATCTTGACTATGTCGTGACGGAAGTCTCCTCCCATGCCCTCGTTCTTCACAGAGTTGAGGGAGTAGAATTTGATTGGGCTGTATTTACCAATTTTTCTCCAGAGCACCTCGATTTTCATAAAAACCTTGATGAGTATTTGGAAGCCAAAATCTCCTTGTTTAAAGGGCTGGGCAAAAAGATGAAAAAGAAGGTGCCTAAAGGAGCCGTAGTTAATATAGATGATCCTGTGGCAAATTATATTATGGCTGAGACTCCTTGCCGGATAATTACCTATGGGATTAAGAAAGAAGCCAATGTCCGGGGAAAGGTTTTAGAAGTCAGCTTTAACGGAGTTCATTTTATCCTGGAAGCTGAGAGGATTGAGAAGATAAATCTATCTCTTCTGGGTATTCATAATGTTTACAATGCTCTGGCTGCTGCCTCAGTGGGGATGGGAGAAGAAATTCCTTTTGCTCTCATCAAGGAGGGGCTTGAGTCTTTAAGAAAGATCCCCGGCAGGCTTGAACCCATTGAAAATTCGCAGAACTTGCGGGTTTTTGTCGATTACGCTCATACCGCAGATGGTCTAGAGAAGGTATTACAAGCTTTACGGGAAGTCGTTGAGGGGAGATTGTTGGTGGTATTTGGCTGTGGCGGCGATAGAGATATCCGAAAACGTCCCCTTATGGGTAAAGTAGCCCTGAAATTAGCTGACTATTCAGTCATTACTTCCGATAACCCCAGGAGCGAGGATCCTGAAGAGATTATTGTTCAGATTGAAAAGGGAGTAAAGGAGGCGGGAGGAAAAAGAGAAAGAGATTATCTGGTTATAGTCGACCGCAGAGAAGCCATAAAGGAAGCTCTGGAGAGGATGAGAAAGAAAGACACCCTTCTTATTGCCGGCAAAGGTCATGAAAGAGTTCAAATTTTCAAAGACAGGGCAGTTAAGTTCGAGGATAAGAAGGTAGTGCAAGATTTGCTTGGGAGAGAATAATATGATATGATGAAACTATGATTTTAAGGGGTCGAAAGAGTAGAGAAAGCCGATGCAGAATAACTTTTCCATCCAGGAGATAGTGAAAGCTACCCAGGGTAGACTGATCGGAAAAATCCCTGACATCTCCTCCATCTCACCTCATCAAATCTGTACCGATACCCGAAATCTTCAAAAAAGGGATCTCTTCGTTGCTCTTGTGGGTAAGAAGTTCGATGGACACCAATTTGTTGAGGAATCCAGCGAAAAGGGAGCCTGCGGAGCCATTGTCTCTGAGTCAATTTGTCCTCCCCGCAGAGATTTTTTTCTTCTGCAGGTGAAAGACACCCTCCGGGCTTTACAAGAACTAGCCAGATACCATCAGAGGAGACTCTCCTTACCTCTTATAGCAGTAACAGGTAGTAATGGCAAAACCACAGTCAAGGAAATGATCTGGCAGATTCTGTCCCAGGAGTATCCGGTTTTGAAATCGGAAGGAAATTTTAATAATCAAATTGGAGTCCCCCTCTCCTTACTTAAGCTTTCCTCTTCTCATAGATTAGGAGTTTTTGAAATGGGGATGAATTCGAGAGGAGAGATCCAGCGCCTGGCTGAGATTGTTGAACCCCATATTGGCGTGATTACCAACATCCATCACTCTCACGTGGGATTTCTGGGAAGTCTGGAGGAAATTAAAGAAGCCAAGGCAGAACTCATTTCTCTGCTAAATAGAGATCCCACCAACTGGTTAGTTTTAAACCATGATAGTGAATGGACTCCTGAACTGATCTCAAAAGCCCGATGCAAGGTAATCACCTTTGGGATTGGCCAGGGATCCGACGTGGGAGCAGACAATATCCAGAACCACCAGGGGGTCATGAAATTTACCCTGACCTCTAAGAAAGGAGAGATTCCCATTCATCTTGCCATTCCTGGAGAATATAATGTATCTAATGCCCTGGCTGCCTGTGCCGTAGTCCTCATTCTGGGAGTTCCTCTACCTACCATGGCCCGGACTCTATCAAACTTTCAGCCTCTCCCTATGCATTCCCAGATATACCTATTGGGCAAATATAGAGTAATTGATGATTCTTATAACGCCAATCCAGAGTCTATGGAACAGGCTTTAAAACTGCTGAAGGAAATGAGAGGGGGTCGGAAAATAGCCATTCTGGGAGATATGTTGGAGTTAGGAGAAATGGCAGAGTTCTTTCACTATAAAATTGGAAGACTGATGGGGGAGTTAGACATCCAGGCTTTGTTTGCCCTGGGGGAATACTCCTATAAGACAGTTGTCGGGGCAAAAGAAGCCGGGATAGAAGAAGCTTTTTTCTTCCGGGATAAGAAAAGCCTGATCGAGAAATTACTCACGTTTCTGAGGGAGTATGATTGTTTTTTAATTAAGGGCTCAAGAGAGATGAGGATGGAGGAGATCATCGATAGATTAAGGATGAGATTATGCTCTTCTACCTGACTTCTTCTCTATGGGTGCGTATCGCAGGGGCAGCTGTGCTTTCTCTTGCTTTGAGCCTGTGGGGGGGCAAGATATGCATAAAGAAATTCAAAGAGGCAGGATGGGTTGATTATGTTCGTAGGTTCACTCCTTCCACTCATCACGGAAAAAGGGGTATTCCGGTAGGAGGAGGGATTTTCATTATCGGGGCCCTTCTTTTAAGCCTTCTTGTCTTTGGCAATTTTACCAATAAGCTAATTCTTCTTACTCTCGCGGTTTCACTTTCTCTGGGATTGATAGGATTCTGGGATGATAAGATCAAAATATTAAAAAAGAGCTCCCGGGGTCTCAGGATCAGAACCAAATTAGTCATTCAGTTGATTCCAGCCCTTGTGGTTGCCCTTTTTTTGTATTATCGGCCTTTTTTTGATAATCATCTTTACATTCCTTTTAGCCGAGCCAGTCTAGATATAGGGTGGAGATACATCCCTTTGGTGGTGCTCATCCTGGTGTGTGTTCCTACTAGCGTCAATATTACCGATGGTCTGGATGGATTAGTTGGAGGCTGCATGCTGTTTGCCGGGGTGGCTTACGGTGTCCTAGCCTACGTGGCGGGAGCTACTCATTTTCACGGCTATCTAAACACTTACTATGTCCCCGGAGCAGAAGAGATGGTGGTATTCTGGGCAGCACTTCTGGGAGCAACTTTAGGATTTTTATGGTACAATCGCTACCCGGCTAAACTATTTATGGGAGAAACAGGAGCTCAGCTTCTAGGAGGAGCTCTGGCTATGACCGCTATCTTGATAAAAAGGGAAATATTGCTTCTTCTCATTGGAGGAGTCTTTGTGCTGGAGGCTTTATCTGTAATATTGCAGGTTATTTCCTTCCGACTAACCCACCGACGCATTCTGAGAATGAGTCCCATCCATCATCATTATGAGCTTAAAGGAATGGAGGAGCCTAAGATTGTCGTCCGTTTCTGGATTTTAGCTCTTCTTCTGGCTCTGGCAGGATTAAGCAGTCTGGGGTGGTAAGGATAACGATGGTCAAAGGTAAAAAAGTACTGGTGCTGGGCATGGGAATTAGCGGTATGGGAGCAATCCGTCTATTAAAGGAGAAGGAAGCACAGGTGACCGTTAATGAATTAGAGGATAACAAAGAGATGAGAGCTAGAGCGGGAGATTTTGAGAGAAACGGAATTAAGGTGATCTTGGGCTCACATCCATTTGAAATCCTTCCCGGACAGGAATTAATTATTGTTTCTCCGGGAATTCCTCTTCAAATTCCCCTGCTTCGCCAAGCAGAAAAGCTACATATTCCTATAATAGGAGAATTAGAGCTGGCTTCCTGCTTTTTAACTGGTAGATCTCTCATTGCTATTACCGGCACCAATGGAAAGACTACCGCCACTGTTCTCACAGAGAAAATCCTGAAAAAAGCTCATAAAGATGTTATGGTAGCCGGTAACATCGGGATACCTCTTTCTGAAGCTGTTAGAAGACCCGGGAAGATAATTGTAGCAGAGGTAAGTAGTTTCCAATTAGAAACTATTAAGAGGTTTTCGCCTTTTATATCCTGTATTCTCAATATCTCTCCCGATCATCTGGATAGACATCCCGATCTTGGAGAGTATATTTGGCTTAAAAGTCGTATCCTCACCAATCAGAAATCAAATGGCTTTACCGTATTAAATAGAGATGATCCTCATGTTTACCCTCTAAGAAGAAAAACCAGAGCCGAGGTTATCTTTTTCAGTCTAAAGGAGAAGCTGGAAAGAGGAGTTTTCCTTAGAGGGCCTCACATAATAAGAAAGTTTGAGGAAGAGGAGGTAGTTGTTTCTACTCCTGAGATTAACTTTGCCGGATCTCATAATCTGGAAAATGTCCTTTCTGCCATAGCTATTGCCTCCCTTTATCGGTTAAAGAGGGAAGTAGTGAGAGAGGCTTTGCTGGAGTTCAAGGGACTGCCTCATCGCTGCGAGCCGGTGGCCAGGATAAGAGGAGTGGATTTTATAAATGATTCTAAGGCCACTAACGAGGGGGCGGTAAAGAGCTGCCTTGAGTCCATAAAACAGCCAATTATTCTCATTATGGGAGGCAAGGATAAGGGAGCCAATTTCTTTTATCTTAAAAATGTCATAAAGAAAAAGGTAGAAAGGCTAATCCTGCTTGGGCAGGCTAAAAAAGTCATTAAAGCTCAGTTTAATAACGTCTGTCCCCTCTCGGAAGTAGAAAATATGAGAGATGCAGTAAGAGAGGCTTTTAATAAGGCTAAAAAAGGTGATTGCGTTCTACTTTCGCCTGCCTGCGCCAGTTTTGATCAGTTTAAAAATTATGAGGAGAGAGGGGAAGTTTTTAAAGAGGAGGTGAGAAAATTAGACTCATAAATTGAAGGCTGGAGAAGATTTTGACTATCCTTTACTGGTTGCTACTTTAATACTCTTAGGTATAGGGTTGCTGGAACTTTTTAGTGCCAGTGCAGCCTATGCCTATGTTTATCACGGAGGTGATCTTTATTATTTTCTCAAGCGTCAGTTGCTGTGGCTGGGACCGGGTCTTGTCTTTCTCTGGCTGGCCAGCAGGTTTAATTATCGGAAATATCAGACCATATCGAGATTCCTTCCTCCTTTTATTATAATTTTACTTTGTGCTGTCTTCATACCTGGTATAGCTAAACCCACCCGTGGTGTACACCGCTTAGTCGGCCTTGGCTTTATCACTTTCACTCCCAGTGAGTTTACCAAACTGGGTCTAATCATCTATCTTGCCTCTTCTCTGGTAAGAAAGAAAGAAAAGATGCAAAGTTACATTAGTGGCTCTCTTCCCTATTTTATTATCCTGGGAGTTATTTCTGTTCTGGTGATGATAGAGCCGGATCTAGGATCGGCTCTAATTATAGCCATACTAGCCTTTGTTCTTCTCTACGCCGGAGGTGCCAGAGTTTCTCACCTTGTCTACACTGTGATTCTAGCTTTGATACCTTTGTCTTTCTCCATATTCAAGATAGGCTATCAAAAAAGCAGGATAATGGGATTTCTTTATCCAGAACAGGACCCTCAGGGAATAGGATTTCAACCTCTGCATTTGAAGATCTCTATAGGTTCAGGGGGTCTGTGGGGTCTGGGGCCAGGTCAGGGGAAAGAAAAACTCTTCTATCTTCCTGCTCCCCACACCGATTCTATTTTCGCTGTAATTGGAGAGGAACTCGGCTTTATTGGAACAAGCGTCATTGTAGCTTTATTTTTTGTCATAGCCCTGCGTGGTTTTAAGATTGCTAGAAAAGCACCGGACGGTCTGGGCAAGCTTCTGGCTCTCGGACTAACCTGTCTCATTCTCGTTCAGGCCATTGTCAATATGAGTGTGGCCACAGTAATTCTTCCCACAACCGGAGCTACTCTGCCTTTCATTAGCTATGGAGGGTCTTCCTTAATAGTCTGTCTGACAGCGGTGGGGATACTGTTGAATATTTCTAAAAATAAAGATTCGAAGAACACCGACTAACCTCATCTTTATAAGTAATGGCTTTAAGAGACCTTAAATGCTAGAGGTTGAGATTAAGGCAAAGATAGAGATTGAACCAATGGGAAAGAGGTTAGGGGAGTTAGGGGCAAAGTTTATCAACCGGATCCATCAAAAAGATGTGTATTTCAGACATCCCTGTCATGATTTTAAAAAAACTGATGAAGCCTTGAGAGTGCGGAAAGTCAAAGATGAGTATTTTTTAACTTACAAAGGGGCAAAGCTTGATCCAGAGACGAAAACCAGAAAAGAGATTCAGATAAGGGTAGAAAAGGGGATATTTAACCTTTTAAAAAACTTGGGTTTCTCCTCGGTGAGAAAAGTGGAGAAATGGAGGAGTTTTTATCAGTGGAAAGATCTGAAAATTTACCTGGATGAAGTAAAAGGATTAGGAAATTTTCTGGAGCTGGAAGGAACCTCCTGGAAGGATAAAGAAAAAATGTTCGGGATTTTGCAAAAGTTAGGTATAGAAAAAAGAAAGCTCACCAGGAAGTCTTATCTTGAACTTCTTGAAGAGTCAGGCCGAAAAATAAATCCGTTAAAATAGGTCAAAGCCAAGGAGTGCGAATATGAGAATAGGTGTGGTGAGTGACAGGGAGGATCGTTGATCTCCAGCAAGGGAAGGATCTGGCAAAATACAAATTCTCTCCTTTATGAAAAACCAGTGACCGGTGATGATTTAATCGATCGACAGGAGGTTATTGAGGAGAAAAAACCTGCAGGTTTTTTTGAAGGGTCGACTCTGGAGGCGATTAAGCAATGAGAAATAAATTGGTTGGTTGGGATGATGGGAAAATATACTTCTACAATGAAAAAAGTAAAGAATACTGTGTTAATGATTATAAAGATCTCTTTGTCCGATTGATAAGTATGTGTAAGGAGTATTTTGAGAAATTAGAGAAAGAGTATTCCAAGTCCCCGCCTCGTACATCCTTGGGTGGTGGGTCTTAACAGAGCGACATCCATTAGAACAAGGATTGAAACTATGGCACTTTGTGTTGCAAGGTTAAGAAGGCAAACGAAGAGGGAAGAAGGATAGGGGGTGGTTAAGATGGCCAAAAAAGCTATAGGGAAGATAGAAAAACTTCCTGTGGAGCATTTCAAAAAGCCTGGAAGAAAGCTCTATCTTGTCCCTCTTTTACCGGTAGCAGAACCCCACCCAAAAGGGTTACCCAAAGATTATCCGGCGAAGCTTGAAGCTTACTGGAATGAGGTAAAAAGCCGTCTGGACGATCTGGGAAGCAAGGTTGGAAAGATTGCCAAGATATATCACGAGTTGATCGATGAGGAAGGAGAAAAGGGCCTTAAGAGAATTAAGAAGTTAAATGGCAAGAGTTACAGGATTGCCAAAAGATATGTGGACAAAGGTGCTGAGCTTCAAGCCACAGAAGATATGAATCTAGTCAGGGAGAGCTTGGACTGGATCAGATGTCTGGCCGTAAATCTTCAGAGTGAGAAAGCCCTCAGTAAAGTCTCCCAATTTTATGTAGAGGTCATGCAAAAAAGAGATGAGTTCATTGTCAAAAGAATAAATGAGACCCTTAAAGAAGACGAAAGTGGTATTATCTTTATCAGAGAGAACGATAACATTAAATTTCCCTCGGATATAGAAATTTTTCGAGTGCATCCTCCCGTCCTTGATGATATTCGCCGATATCTTCGGGACTTTTACTCAAAATCTTAGATGACTTTCTACTCTACCCGGGTGAATAGATAAACTCCTCCCGCTAAAAAGATCAAGTTAGGAACCCAGGCAGCTAAGAAAGGAGAGACGAGCCCATTTTCTCCCAGGGTTTTAAAGAAAGCCATTGCCTCATAATAAGCAAAACTTATGAGAAGACCAAGGGCAAAGCTAGCCCCTCTTCCCCCTCTTCCCCCTCTTCTCAAGACCAATCCCACTGGAATACCCAAAAAAAGAAGAATAAAATTGGTAAAGGGATAAGAAATCTTAAAGTTTAGCTCTGTCTCCAAATCAAGGGTCTTGAATCCGCTTTTGCGGTATTCACTTATGTACCTTTGCAGTTCCGCTATGTTCATTTTCTCGGGGGGAAAATATTTTCTGCTGAAGTAGCTAGGTTTTTTATCAAGATGGAGAGCCTTTTCCTCAAACGGCACCCCTTCCATCTTCTCATTTAATCGGTATCTCATTCCCTGGTAGAGGATCCATTCCTTACCTGTCCATTTTCCTTCCTTGGCCAAAATAAAGATACCAGGAGTTGACTTTTCATATATGAGTATATTTTCCATCCTTCCCGCCTCAGGATTAAATGATCTTATGTAAAATAAGTAGGAAGGGGGAACATGAATAAAGATGTTCTTTTGTACCTCTTTTCGTGGAGGACCCAAAAAGTTTTCCTGCTTAAGCTTCTCAGCAATCAAATTTGCTTTGAAGATTAAAGTCTGGTCTGCGAAAATTACCACAAAGCCAATGATAAGGCCTATGGTTAGAAGAGGAAGGGCGGTTCTTTTGAAGGATATTCCAGCAATTTGTGTAGCCTGAATCTGATAAGTTCCAGCTAAGTGGGTAATGAGAAAGAGGGTCGAGATAATGACCGCCATCGGACTAAGGAAGCTGAATAGATAAGGGATCTGTAAAAAGTAATATTGAACTGCATCCCAGATTTTAGCTTCTTTTTTTAAGTTATGTATAGAGGTAAAAAAATCGGTAAGAAGAAAAATTGCGATAAAAAAAAGAATAAAAACGAAATATAGTCTTAAGTATTCTTTGCTCAAGAATTTGTCCAGGATTCTCATAAGAGTCTTTATGCCTCGGTATACCTCGTACTTAACCAGATGCCAGCTGCACTTAACAATATGTTGGGTAGCCACATAGCAAGATAAGGGGGCAAAAGTCCTCCCCTTCCTAAAAACCTTCCTGCCATAAAGAGGACATAATAGGCCACAGTTATGATGAGGCTTATTCCCAGACTGATGGATTTCTCTCCCCTTTTTATCTTTATTGCCAGGGGAACAGCAATCAGACCCATTAAGAAAGTAGCTAGAGGGATGGCTATTCGACCGTGGAAATCGACGGCTAGCTTCCTTATTTTCTCTTCATCGGGTTTAGGCTTAGTTTTTTCCGAACTCAATTTCTGAGCTATTTCCCATAGGCTCAACTCGCTGATAGCTCTTTTCTCTGCGGCTTTCTCTGGAACTTGGGGGGTCAGATAAACGGTCTGAGAATCAAATCTTCCCCTTTGATAGATTCGGTAATTATTTCCAAAACGATAGAAGGTTACTTTTTTCAGTTTTAAGATCTCCTCTTCGAATTTTCCCTGCCGGGCCAGAGTAATTTGGGGAAAGATATAGTTTCCGTCGGAGGGAAATTCATAAAGAACGATTTCCTGCATCTCGTAATTTTTTGGATCGATGTGATAAGTGTAAAGTCTTC
>DAOVGK010000018.1 GCA_030672445.1 Candidatus Aerophobota bacterium | reverse complement strand
TCGTTAAAATAGGGAAGTTGTTGTCCCTTCTCATCCACCTTCCAGTAGTAAGGATTTCTCCTGGCCACTATGAGTCTTGCCGGTTCGAATTTTACTGGCACCCAAGGACCGAGCGTTACCACCGGAAGATGATCAGGGGGTAGGCAATGAATGAAACCTTCGTAAGTAGCATCTGGATTGTATTTTGGATGATACTTTGCCAGAACATGCTTGGGAACTGGTGCCAAACCGTAGCGGCCCATGCGGAAAAGAATGTATAGAGGGAAGGCTGCCCCAAAACGCCACCTGATGGTATACTTATCTACCTTTTCCAGTTCGGTTAATTTTCCGTTCATTGTCCATGCGCCCGCGCTGAGGAAGGAAGGAATATGGGGGTCTACATGGCAGTCGTAATATGTAAACAGGACATCATCAGCGGTGAATTCCACTCCATCCGACCACTTTGCTCCTTCAAGCAGATGCATGGTAAGGGTCTTGCCATCTTCGGACCATTCCCAACTGGTAGCTAAGTTTGGCGCAGGTTCAATGGGATTTTTTAGCATCCACATATGGGCGGGTTCCACCAGGCCTTCCCAGACAAGCACCTCGGTGCCCCACCAACCTGACGTTAATCCTGCTGCCCAGTTCCAGCCCGCGGTTGGAGACCCACAATAAACTCTCCACTTATCACCATATACCCCCGGGCCGTCACTCATAGCCTTAGACTTTATAACCTGGGGGTTCTTGGGTAATCTCTGCCACACTGGGGGAAGTTCCCCCTTGGCCACTGCCAACTCTAACATCTCAGGTTCGATATAGTGCGGGAGAGCCTTGTACTCCATAATGTCACTGATTTCAAACTTGCCTAAAAAGCTCTCCTGAGCGATAGCCACTGCGCTAAACGAGGCGATGAACATAAACGCTATTAATATTGGCACAACTTTCTTCATTTTAATCTCCGGAAAAACATATTTTCTTTCGTCATACATTACTCATTTTTCTGTGGAAAGCCCTAGAAACTAGAGAAAGGAATAGATCCTTCAACATTTCTCTTTTTAGATGCTTTCCTTATACCCCAGCTAACGGCCTATTTACTTTCTCACCTCCCTTCAGACCTTATTTTTAGTGTCTTATTTTCTTATAGCCTCTTAATTGTATCTTTCAGCAAAGGAGCCTGCCCCAGACCGTCAGGGCACGGAATTTTCCGCGGAGAACCACGCCCTTGTCCCTGATATTCCCATAGGCTCATTTGGCAAAATATATAAAAAAAGGACAGGCAACGCATAAAAGCACCACCTACCCTTTTTTAAATTTACACTACTAAACTTGTCTCTTTTTAAAGCAAAAACTAACCTATCCTCGCCGCAGAGAGCTATGTGTTCTTTCCACAATTTTACTCTCCTTAATGGCTAAATAATTTTTTCTTTAGTTTCTCTTTATCTTTCAACAGATCATCTATGGCCATTCTAATTAACAAACTTTGGGGAACTCCTGTCTCTTTGGACAGCTTTCTCAGTACCTCTAACTTTTCTTTTTCAATGTTAAAAATTTTAAGCTTCAGTTCCAAAAACATTTCCTTTAGTTTTAAGCTAATTATAACATATTTTAGTTAAGTGTCAATCCCCCCTCGGGTAGATGTGTCAAATTTATTTGACAAAGAGGCTGGTCTATTGTATAAAAAGTGACCAAACTGGAAAAAAGATATAAAGATGAGAGTTTCTTATCAGTACCTTAAAAAAATAGTTGATTTCACTTTTTCTCCGGAGGAGCTAGCTGAACAGTTGACCAACCTCGGTCTTGAAGTAAGGACAGTGGAGCCCTTCGGTAAACTCGAAAAGATTGTAGTAGGGAGAATTCTTTCCATTGAGCCTCATCCTGATGCAGATAGAATAAAGCTGGTTAAGGTAAGTGTAGGAGACAAGGCTATTTCCCTTGTCTGCGGGGCCCCTAATATAAAACCACAGTTGATGGTCCCGGTAGCCCTGGAGGGAGCAGTTCTTCGGGGGGGAATAAAGGTGAGAAAAGTAAAAGTGCGAGGAGTGGATTCTCCAGGAACGATCTGTTCAGAGGATGAGCTTGGATTGGGTAAGGATCAATCAGGAGTTATGGTACTTCCCTCGCATCTTAGCCCCGGGATGAATCTATCCGAAGCTTTGGATCTGGAGGATACTGTCCTGGATCTTGAGATAACGCCCAACCGTGGCGATTGCCTTTCCATAGTAGGAATAGCCAGAGAAATTGCCGCCCTTACTCACCACAAGCTACATCTGCCTTCCTATCGGATAAGAGAAGAAAAGATAAGCTCACTCGAGGAGGTTCAGATAGAGATAAGGAACAGCGATCTTTGCCCTTACTACAGCGCTCGCCTGATAAAAGATGTAAAAGTAGAGCCTTCTCCTCTTTGGCTTTGGCAAAAGATTGTCCTTTCCGGAGCTAAACCCATCAATAATGTAGTGGACATTACTAATTATGTTTTGTGGGAAATGGGTCAACCTCTTCATGCTTTTGATTATAGGCTCATTACCGACCACAGGATAATAGTTCGCCGGGCAAAAAATAATGAGGTTCTAATTACTCTGGATGAAATCGAACAAGAGCTTGATAAGGATATGTTGGTTATCGCTGATCCAGCAGGAGCGATTGCCTTAGCTGGAGTTATGGGAGGGCAAGATTCTCAGGTCACTCAAGCTACCAGAGACGTTCTTCTGGAGGCAGCCTACTTTGATCCGGTGAGTATCCAGCGAACCTCCAGAAGACTAGGTCTGAGCACCGAGGCTTCCCATAGATTTGAAAAAACCGTAGATCCTTCAGGCGTAAGGAAAGCTCTGGATAGAGCCGCTTTCCTGCTTCAAACTATAGCCGGGGGGAAGATTGAGGGGCCCATCCGGGAGGCGGGATCACTGCCGGCAAAGAAACGATGGACTTTTCTTCGTCCCTCTCGGACCCACCGAATTCTGGGAAGCCAAATCTCCTCAGGCAGAATGAAGCAGATTCTTGAGAGTCTACAATTTGAGGTTGAGGAGAAAGACAAAAGCTGGAGGATAGGTATCCCCTCCTTTAGACCTGATATTAACCGTGAAATAGATCTCATTGAGGAGATAGCCAGGTTTTATGGATACAATCGGTTAAGGATAAGCTTTCCTTCTCTAGGAGGTGAAGAGTCTCGGGAGGGTCTTGAGGAACTTTATAGAAAAAAGATAAGGGAAATCCTTAAAGGGTTGGGATTCTATGAAGTTATAGCAAGTGGCCTGGGTGAGGAAAGTCTCTTTAAGAAGGTCGGTTTTTCTCTTAAGGAGGAAATAAAAATCAGAAATCCTCTATCTATGCAAGGAGAAATTCTAGCCAGCCATCTTTTTCCTCATTTATTAGCCATTGCGGGTCATAATCTCAATCAGGGGATAGAGGAACTGCGTATCTTTGAATTAGCACCCATCTTCAAGAAAGACCATCCTTTCCAGGAAACTCCTCTTTTGGCCGGGTTGGTTTTGGAAAAAGGCTTTGACTTTCTTTCTTTGAAAGGAATAGGGGAGACTCTCTTGGATGGTCTGGACATAAAGGAAGTGGAATATACCCCCTGTGATTGTGGCTACCTTTCTCCTCGACAGAGAGCGGCAGTCAAAAAGGGAAAGACCCTCATTGGAAGACTGGGAAGACTTAACCAGAGGATTGCCGAGAACTTCCAGCTTTCTTTCCCCATATATTTATTTGAGTTTGTTTTTCCTTATCTTGTTTCTTCCCGCACCTTGGAAAAGCGATTTAAACCGCTTCCAAAGTTTCCTTCTATTCGGCGTGACTTGGCTCTGGTAGTGAAAGAAGAAGTCCCAGCCGAGAGAGTTAGAGAGGAGATTATCAAAGGGGGAGGAAGCTGGTTGGAGAAGGTTGATCTTTTTGATATTTATCGGGGAGGATCTGTTCCTCCTCGGTATAAAAGTCTTGCCTACTCTTTGACTTTTCGATGTTCGGATAGAACTTTAAAGGATGAGGAGGTGGCCAGCATTCAGCAAGCTATAGTGCGTTTATTGAAGCGGGAATTGGGGGCTCACGTCAGAGGAGAGTGAGAGACTTGACAAAATAAAAAAATTTTTTAATATTATAATCGCAAGATAGTTGGCAGCGAATCACTCGGTGAAACTACCAGGGTAGATACTCAGTGAACCGCGCTATTGCGAAGCGAAGCAATCTCGGTAGTCGCCGGTAGCCGCAGGCTTCAGCCTGCGTTTGGACGCACCCTAAAGGGTGCGGCTACCCGCTCTGCTCTTTACAGTCAACAACATGGAACGTCCTTCACTGAATATTTACCTACCAAGCCTGGCACTTGACAATCAAAAATAATAGTATATAATATAGGTGATCTTTGAAAACTTGGTAGAGCAGATAGCCCCAAAGAAAAAAAACTTTTTGGAGAGTTTGATCTTGGCTCAGAATGAACGCTGGTGGCGTGCTTTATACATGCAAGTCGAGCGGAGATCAGCTTGAAGCAAAAGATGAT
>DAOVGK010000034.1 GCA_030672445.1 Candidatus Aerophobota bacterium | reverse complement strand
TGTTTTGGCTCTCAAGGGGAACAGAGGATAGCCACTCTCTCTTTAAAATTGGCCGAGCTTGGTCTGGTGAACTTGAGGGAAGGTGAGCATCCAGTGACTCTCCTGGACGACGTTGCCTCTGAACTCGATCCTAAGAGGCAGAAACTGCTACTGGACCTGGTGAAAGAACAAAGTCAGGTATTTATTACCACCACCCACCTTTCCTTATTTGAGCCATCTTTTACCAAAGAGGGGTGGCTTTATCACGTAAAGAGTAACACGATAAAGAGAAAGAGATGAAACGGAATAGTTTTCCTTCCCCGGTCGGTGACGTATTAGAGAGAGTCTTCAATAAATTGAGCCTGGACAAGAAGATAAAAGAAATGAAGGCATTAAAGCTATGGGAGGAGGTGACAGGGGAGAAAATAAGCCGACACAGCTTTCCTCTTTTTGTAAGAAAAGGAAACCTTTTTATTAAGGTGGACAGTTCAGGATGGCTAACTCAACTCACCTACCTCAAGAATGAGATAATATCGAGGTTAAATCAGAGACTGGGAGGAGGGTCAATCAAAAATATCTATTTTCGATTGGGCGAGGTTAAGAAAGAGAGAAAGGGGAAAATTAAAGCTGCCCAAGTAAGGATTACCCTAGGAAAAGAGGAATTGGCCAGAATAAAAGAAAGGTTGAAAGAGGTAAAAAATAAACCTATCCAGCGTGTTCTCTCACGAATTTTAATAAAAGATAGGGAAATTAAAAAAGAAAGATCTCCGGAGCCTTAATTAAGGCCACAAATTGACTGTGGTGATTTTTGTGATAGAATATAGAGGAGCGAAGGTTGGATTACAAAAAGCTGCGCCAGGAAATGGTAAAAGATCAGCTCATTACCCGCGGGATTAGCGACGAGAGAGTACTGGCGGTTTTTTACAAGGTAGAACGCGAAAAATTTGTTCCTTCCGATCTGCGAAAAGATGCTTATGGAGACTTTCCCTTGTCCATTGGCGAGGGACAGACGATCTCTCAACCCTATATGGTTGCTCTAATGACTCAGAGCCTGGAGTTGAAGGGGTGCGAGAGAGTTCTTGAGATCGGTACCGGTTCAGGATACCAAACGGCCATTCTGGCAGAGCTGACTGAAGAAGTTTATAGTGTGGAGAGAATAAAAAGTCTGGCTCAAAAAGCAGATTCACTTCTAAAAAAGATGGGATATTCTAAGGTTAAGATCTTTGTCAGTGATGGAACGATGGGATGGGAGAAGTATTCTCCCTATGAGCGTATTCTGGTAACCGCCGGGGCTAAACAAGTACCTCAACCTTTGATAAATCAACTTAAAGACAAGGGGATAATGGTTATACCGGTGGGCAGTACCTACTCCCAAGAACTAAAGGTATTTAGAAAAAAGAAGGGACGGGTGAGAAGTACAACTGTGGAGAAATGCATTTTTGTTCCCCTGATAGGAAAGTACGGTTGGAGTGAGAATGTTGGAGCCGAGTAATCTATTAGCAAGACCTGAGAGCTTAACCTTATTTTTAAGCATGCTTCCTGTCTCGGAGCTGCGAGGAGGACTTCCTTTTGCTTTATCACAGGGACTTTCTCCTCTGAAGGCTTATTTGATAAGCGTAGCTGGCAACATATTACCGGTATTTCCTCTTCTTTTGCTACTCAGAAGGCTATTTATCTTTCTGGGGCGATATAAAGCAGCCGAAAAGATCCTCAACTGGACCATAAAAAGAGCCCAAAAGAGAGAGGATTTAGTAAGACGATATGGATTTGTAGGTCTTATTCTGCTGGTAGCCATTCCCCTACCCGTCACCGGAGCCTGGACAGGGGTCCTGGTAAGCTTTCTTTTATCCCTGGAGATCAAGTATTCTTTTGTCGGCATCTGCATAGGAGTTTGTCTGGCTGGTGGTATTGTTCTATTGGCGAGTCTGGGGTTCATAAAGGGAATAAGAATTTTCTCTTAGGGAATATCGGGATGTAGCGCAGCCTGGTAAGCGCGCCTGCCCCGGGAGCAGGAGGTCGTGGGTTCAAATCCCACCATCCCGACCACAAGTTCGTATCTCGTCGTTCGTATTTCGTGAATCGCAAGAACAATCTAAGGTGCACAAGACTCAGGGGATTTGAAGCCGAGCCAAGCGCATCCGAGCGTTAGAAATTTTCTGGCTTTTCCATACTATTCAATGCAGGGGTCCCAACTATTCTGACAAACGCTGCCAAAAAACATGAAATTAGCTAGTAGCACCATTCTCCAGAAGAAAGGAGTAATTTTTGCTCTGACTGTTATGCTTAGCAGCTTTGCTTTGCTAAGTAATACCTGGAGTTCTTTTGTTCCATCTCGGCTTTATACGGTAAGAAAGAAAGATACTCTCTCTGCTATAAGTAGGCGCTATGGGATTCCCTTGAAGCGAATTCTAAAAATAAATGGTCTTTCACTTCGTGAAAAGATTTATCCGGGCCAAAAGCTCCGCATTCCCTACAAAAGGGGAGTGTGGCATCCAGTCAAAAAGTACGAGACCCTATGGAGAATTGCTCGGACCTATGCAGTTGAACCGAAGGAGATCAAAAAGGCTAATCGCTTATCTTCCGATGAAATCAAGGCGGGACAGAAATTATTTATTCCTGGGGCTGCGGAGATTAAGTCAATAAAAATTCCTGATTACCTTTTATCAGAAAAAAAAGTTTTACCAGAAAAGAAAGTTTTGAGTCAGCCAAAACCCATACATACAGCAAAGGAAAAATTATCTTTCCTCTGGCCGGTGGAGGGAGAGGTAATCGGCTATTTTGGGGATAAAGGAAATAAGGGAATAGATATCGCTGCTCCCGAGGGAACTACCATTGTCGCTCCTGCTGATGGAGTAGTTGAGCGCACCGGACAGGCTAAATACCTCGGAAAGTACCTGTTTATTAAACATAAAAGGGAAGGGTTGATTACTTTATATACGCATTTATCCTCTTGGCTAGTAGATAGCGGGGACAAGGTAAAGAAAGGAGACTCCATCGCTAAAGTAGGAATCACGGGGACTGTGAAGGCCCCTTGCCTCCATTTTGAAGTTCGCCAAACAGAAACTGAAATCCCGGAGTCGGTAAATCCTCTAGACTATCTTCCATAAGGTAGTTAAGCTTTAAAAAAGCCTTTTACTGATTTCGTGTGCTGATTTTTATTTTTTGACCACGATAAAACTTTTCAACTTTTTCTAGAGTGCGAGTCTGTTTCGGGCTTAAAAGATGCTTTGAGGATCATTTTTAGCAAAAAAGGGAACTTTTGTGGTAGAGCAAGAGGTTGAGATAACTAACAAAATAGGTTTACACGTTAGACCAGCTTCCATGTTAGTGGAGACCGCCAGCAAGTTCAAATCAGATATCTGGATAGAAAAAGATGGGCAGGAGGCTAACGGAAAGAGTACTATGAGTCTTTTATTACTTTCCGCCCCGAAGGGTAGCAAGATCAACGTCAAAGCAGAAGGACCAGATGCTGCCGAGGCTGTTCAAGCTCTGGTGAAGATAGTTAAAGACAAATTTGGTGAGGAATAATCGACCAAAGGTGAAAGATGCTCAGTGCTAAATGGGTCAGGGATAATCTAGACGCCGTGAAGGAGGGTTTAAAAAAAAGAGGAACGCAGATTGACCTTGATAGATTTCTCTCCCTGGATAGTCAGAGGAGGCAGCTCATTCAAGAGTTCGATGAATTAAGACACCAGCAAAATGTGTATTCCAAAAAAATAGGAAAATTAAGGCAAGAGAACGGGGATCCTCAGGAGATAATCCAGAAGATGAAAAAGGTCTCAGCCAGGATAGCAGAATTCGAAGAAAAAAAAAGAAAGTATAATGAGGAGACCAGAGATTTTCTTCTCAATCTTCCCAATCGGTTACATCCTGATGTTCCTTCAGGTTCTGAAAATGTGGAAGTAAGAAGGTGGGGGAAAGTCCCTAGATTTAATTTTTCCCCCAAAGACCACCAGAAGTTGGGTGAGAGCCTGGGAGTGCTTGATTTCAAAAGAGCAGCTAAGATGACCGGAAGAGGATTTGTCCTCTATAAGGGATTAGGCGCTCGCCTCGAGAGAGCTCTTATTAATTTCATGTTGGATCTTCACATCAGCCGGGGGTATGAGGAGGTTCTACCTCCCTTTATGACCAATTATGCCGCCACCCAAGGAACAGGGCAGCTTCCCAAGTTTCGGGATGACCTTTATCGATGTGAGAAGGAAGATTATTATCTTGTTCCTACGGCTGAGGTCCCGGTGACTAACCTCTACCGGGAGGAGATTCTGGATGAGGAGGATCTTCCTATGTCATATGTCGCTTACACTCCTTGCTTCAGGAGAGAGGCAGGCGCTTATGGCAAGAAGATCCAGGGAATAATCAGGCAGCATCAGTTTAACAAAGTTGAACTGGTAAAATTCACCACTCCCGAGACTTCTTATGAGGAACTGGAGAAATTAACCTTGGAAGCTGAGGAGGTATTAAAAAGGCTCGAGCTTCCTTATCGGGTAGTGAAATTATGTGGCCAGGAACTCGGATTTGCCGCTGCTTTTGGTTACGATATTGAGGTATGGCTTCCCAGTCAGGAAAGATTTCTGGAGATATCTACCTGCTCCAATTTCGAAGATTACCAGGCCAGAAGAGCCTCCATAAAGTTCAGAGCCAAAGCCAATAAATCCACCCATTACCTGCACACTCTCAATGGATCGGGTCTAGCTATAGGTAGAACGGTGGTGGCCATTTTGGAGAATTTTCAAAATCAAGATAGCCGTGTCCTCATCCCCGAGGTCTTGCGCCCCTATATGCAGGGAGAAAAGTGGATCGAGAAGCCATGAGGAGGGGTGTCCGAATTGGCAAGGAGCCGGTCTTGAAAATCGGTGAAAGGCAGTAATGCCCGTCTGGGTTCGAGTCCCAGCCCCTCCGCCAGT
>DAOVGK010000081.1 GCA_030672445.1 Candidatus Aerophobota bacterium | reverse complement strand
AGGCAGGCTGGGAAATCCTCCTGCGCCATAGTAACTATACGGCCAGAAACCTCGGCCCCGACCCAACCCCAGGCCTAATCTACCTCCTATGGGATTCATAAATCCGGCGGTAGGAAATCCTGCACAGTATCCTGCCGCTCTACCAGTCATAGGACCCATTCCCATTGGTCCAGTTCCATCTCCACGTGGCATAATTTTTCACCTCCTTGATTACAGTAAAATCCGTGACTATTCAGCCACAGATGGACGCTGATATTTTTCTTTTATTATCATATACAAATCTTTTGAATTCTGTTTTCTGCCAAAATTCAATAATAAACCAACTTCAATAGTTGTTGCCTTTAAGTAATCTGTGTTCATCCGTGGCTAAATAGTCACATTTTTTATAAGATTTAAGAATGGTTCACCAACCTTAATAAGGGTAGCCTAACCCTCCTCCATAGTAGGGAGGATATCCTGCTCCTGGATATCCGGGCATAGCTGAAGGATAATAAGGGGCATAGGGAGCTACCCCCATTCCATAGGGCATTGCCTGAAAGCCGCCTCCCATCATTCCTCTACCTATTCCACGACCAGCTCCGGCTCCTCCACCTCGTCCCCAGTATCTCATTCCCGGAAAACCTCTACCGCCAAATCCTCGTGGCATTTTACTCACCACCTCTCATCAATGGTTAATCTAAAAGGTAAGTATTCAGTGAACCCCGTCATTTTTGGTAGTCGCAGGTTTTAGCCTGTGCACCCTAAAGGGCGCGGCTACCCTGAAAATTCAATGTGACACGGCGTTTACTGAGCATTTACTCTAAAAGTTAAAGCTCTCAATAACAGGGCTTGCTACTTTTAAGCTCTCCTTTTAAAAAGCTATCTACTGCTTCCTTTACCTTGCCACCTGCTCCGGTAACTGCTTTGATTCCAAACTGATTAAAAAAACCTACTGCTCTTGGTCCCATCCCACCGGTAATGATAACTTCAATCCCTTGCTCTTTTAGAAATGAAGGAATCTGTCCTGGCTCTCCATGAGAACCAAAATAGGGATTAGGAATCACTCTACTTAAAGGATCAATTTCCCCATTTTTTTCTTCTACAATCACATAATAAGGACATCTACCAAAATGCATGCTTACCTTAGCTTCTAATCCACTGTTGTCCTCAGCCGCTACGCCTATCTGCAATCTTTTGCACCTCCTCCTTGTACCTCTATTATCTTCCCTACACCTACGGAAAGGAAATTCTCTTTATATTCTTCTCTAAATAATCCAATAGCTTCTTCTCCTGTGCAATGAGTAGGAGCTACCTTTTTTACCCCTAACTCATGAAATTCCTTGACGATTATTTCAATCATTCCCTCAGCCTTTTCCATTAGATGAAAACCTCCCAGGACTAAATATATAGGCTCTTTTAAGTTATTTTTCACCTTCTCTAAAATCCTGATTATTCCAGGATGCGAGCACCCAGTTATTACAACTAATCCGGGATCGGTCTTTACTATTAAGGACTGCTCAGACAAAGAACCTCTTCCATAAGAGGCCGTCAGCTCACCTGTGAGGTAAATACCAGGGGTAATGTGGCTAAATTCATCTTTTTCAACGAGTTTTACTCCAAAATCTCTCACTTTTTCTTTAAAGAGGGTAGAGAAACGAGAAAGACCGTATACCTTTACCCTGGGATTTTGTTTTAATATTCCTGAGAGGCCTCCCGTATGGTCATAATGATCATGAGAGATAACTATGGTAGTTAAATCCTGAGGAGAAATTCCTAGTGTTTTCATATTGAATAGCAAAGTAGCCTCATCCTCATCAGTGTCAAATAGAAGATCTTTTCCCACTAAACAGGAAAATCCCCAACTGACCTTTAGCCTCTTATCCCAGGCTCTGTTATCACCAATAATTTTAAACTGCACAGCTATCTCAATCTATTATAATTCTAGCATCCTATCTATTGCATCGGGCTCTATAAATCTAGCGCTACTTATCCATCTATCTTAATTTCAATCTTTCCCCATCTAAAATCTTTTAAAGCAGATAGAACTCCTTTGATAGTATTTCGAATAATTTTAGCGGCAAAAGGATTTAAAGCTAACATTTGCCCGTTTAATATGACCTGAGTAGTAGGCTTCAAGGAGACACAATCCTCTACACTCTTCTTCCCCTGAACAATTTCTTTAGCCAGCCCGTAGCATGTTTTGTGACCGCAGGATCCACAATTAAGATTAGGTAATTTAAAAGCTTTCTCTTCCACAAGATCAGCCATTTTTTCTATATCATTAAGGATACTGAAAACCGGCACCCCCAGCTTAATCTTTAAGGGAGAAATCGTAGCGGCACAAATCTCCAGTCCATCGAGAAGCCTTTCTGCTTCATGTGCATCTTTTAAACAGATAATCTTGGGAAAAGTTTTTTCTTTTTTAAATCCTTCCGCAAGAAGAAAGTCAGCTTCCATGTACCCGGTTATATCCTCTAAGCTTTTTCTAGAGTTAAAGAATATGGCTGACTCACCAGACGAGACGGCCGCTACCTGTTTGGCATATTTCTTGTGTTTAGCCGTATCGCTGTTAAGAAGATCGATACCTACAGATGTATGTTTTATGGTAGCTACCTTATAATCTCTTTTGCTCAGCTCTTGAGCTAAATTGACTACCAAAGTAGTCTTCCCACTCTTCTTGTAACCGGTAATTCCCACCGCTTTCACAGAATCTTTCCTCACAACTTTAGATTTAAGGATCTACTTTACTTATCGATTCTTTTTGCCATATCCTCAGCGTATCTTTTTTCAAAAAGATTTGATATCTAAAACTGGACTGCCTTCAAAGGCATCCAGTCCCTGCACAATTAAGATATTACCCTGTCTTTTGACCAACTCTACCCTGGTTAGTCCTATAAGATTGGGTCTTACTGGCGATCTGGTAGTGAAAACCCCTCTTTTAGGTCTAGCAAAGTCACCTCCCGGATGTACCTGTAAGACCTTTCTCTTATCCTTGGAGGTCTTATGAAACCAGTAGAGAACCCATAAATAGCTAGAACCTTCTATTCCTTTTAATCCTCCAGAGAAGTCCTCAAAAATCTCTATCTTTTGAGAATCCTCGTTAGAAGATCTCACTACTCCTATGGGATAAATTTTCATCCTTTTTTCCGGTAGATCATAGAGGCAGGTGCCACCTGCCCCTTAACTACTTTATTCTCATTTTTCGGTCTTTTCTAATTCTTTGATGCGGGAATTAATCTGGTCTATTTGATTCTTTAGAGCGCTAGCTTGATCCTTTAGAAAACTTAGCTCTTGCTCTGGGCTTGCTGCTGGTGCAAAGGGAGCCACCCCGGGAGTAGTTCCTGGGGCCTGTGGAAAACCGTAAGGCATTGTTCCTGCGCCACCATACGGAGTAATTCCTGGGGCCTGTGGAGAACCATAAGGCATTGCTCCTGTGCCACCATACATTGGATAAGGAGCCTGCCCCGCTTGCATAGCCTGCCAATAAGACTGGGCCTGTGGAGTCGGCCATTGACCGGTCATAAGGTAACTAGCTGTTGGCCCCAATCCGGTGGGACTTCTTCCCAGCCAGCCAGGAGAGAAACCAAACCTCATCCAGCCGGGTAGACCAGTAAGATAATACATATATCTATTACCATATCCTCCAGGCATTTATCTCACCACCTTTCCACTGAATTTACTGTTTTTTATCCCTTAAGCTCTTCCAGTCTTTTTTTGATTCGATCAAGTTCTGCTTCCAGCATCTTTGCATCTTGCTCAAGCATTCCCCTTTCCTGCTCTTTGGTCATTGGATAGCCATATCCATACCCGGGATAGCCATATCCATACCCGGGGAGCCCCCCATAGGGAAATCGGGGATACCCGTAAAGATAAGGGTTTGCAAACCATCCCGCTGGACCTAATCCAATAGACATCTTGCTCACCTCCTTAAGATAAAATCTTATCCTTTAACTTTCCCATTATTAGTGCAAAGGAAAAAACTATCGACATCTCTCACACAATCCATAAAAATGAATCTGATGACTATTTATCTTGAATTTGTGTTTTTTTGAAAGCTCGGTCTCTAACCCTTTGATAAACTTGGCTTCCTCTTCCGTAAAATCACTATAGTCAATTATTCGGCCACATCGAGTACAGACCATGTGGTGATGGTGCTCCTTTATAGCTTCACTGGCCAGTTCATAGCGGCTTCGTCCATCGCCAAAATCAAACTTAAAGATAAGACCCATCTGAGTTAATAGGTCCAAAGTCCGATACACAGTGGCAAAACCAATTCCTGGATAGTTTTTATGAACCAATAAGAATATTTCCTCAGC
>DAOVGK010000084.1 GCA_030672445.1 Candidatus Aerophobota bacterium | reverse complement strand
GATTACCAGACCAAGTGGACCTGCTATAGCTGAAATCATCATCGTAATTATTGGGCTTTTAACCCTTAACTCGGCTCTTTTTACCGTTAATGAAACCAACCAGGTGGTGGTCACCCAAATGGGAAAACCCATTAAAGTGCTAAAAAAGCCGGGTCTCTACATCAAGATCCCCTTCATTCAGATGGCCAATAAGTTTGAAGACCGGCTGCTCGAATACGACGCCGCACCGAGAAGATGTGTTACCAAAGACAAAAAGTACATATTTCTCAATAATTATGCCCGCTGGAGAATAGTTGACCCACTCCTATTCATGAAGACGGTGAGAAACGAGCCTGGAGCACACTCAAGATTAGACGATGTTATTTATTCGCTATTAAGAGAAGAGGTAGGTAAATACAATTTAATGGATACTGTGAGAAGCTCCGATAGAAAAATGTTGTCGGCAGAAATGACTCCTGAGGAAGAAGAGATAAAAAGAGAGATAGAAAGAATAGAGGTAGGAAGAGAGAAGATTATGAAGGTAGTTACCGAAAAAAGTGATCAGATGACCAGACAATACGGAATAAAGGTAATTGATGTGAGAATTAAAAGAGCAGATCTTCCCAAAGCCAACAGGGAGGCAGTCTTTGCCAGAATGAAGGCTGAAAGAAACAGGATTTCCAATAGGTACCTCTCTGAAGGAGAGGGGGAAAAAGCCAAAATATTGGGAGAGATGGAAAAAGAACTAGCTCAGATAAGGTCAGAGGCCTATCGCAAGGCCCAGGAGATAAAGGGAAGAGCTGATGCCGAGGCCACCAAAATTTATGCCCGGGCCTATGAGCAAGACCCTGACTTTTTTAACTTCTTAAAGACCCTGGAAACTTACCGGGAAACCCTTTCCAAAAAGACGCTTATCGTAGTCCCCCTGGACTCAAAGTTTTTCAAGTACCTGGCCCCTGAAGCCGTCCCAGAAAAAGCTTCTTCCGAGAAACCCTAAGTAGTCGCCGGTAGCCGCAGGCTTCAGCCTGCGTAAAACCTTAGCGTTTATACGCACCCTAAAGGGTGCGGCTACCCGCTCTGCTCTTTGCAGTCAACAACATGGAACGTCCTTCACTGAATATTTACCCTACCTGATTTCCACTTGACCGAGTTAAAAATTGTGATACCATTTAAGACAAAATTCAGGAGAGACCAATGAAGGAAGGTTTTTATGCTGTGGGAAGAAGAAAAAAAGCAACAGCTAAAGTCAGGATAAAGTCGGGCCAGGGAAATCTTACTGTGAATAAGAGGGATCTAGAAAACTATTTTCCCCGTGAGGTGGACAGTAAAATTGTAAAGGAACCTTTAGAAAAGGTAGGTTTTCTGGATAAGTTTGATGTAGAAGCTCGCGTTAAAGGAGGGGGTCTGACCGGTCAGGCTGAAGCCATAAGACTGGGCCTCTCCCGCGTCATCTTGAAGATTAACCCAGAACTTAGAAATCCTTTAAAGAAGGCCGGTCTTTTAACCTGTGATGCCAGGGTGAAGGAGAGGAAAAAACCAGGGCTAAGAGGAGCCCGAGCAAGACCCCAGATCTCCAAAAGATAAAGATTTCTGCCGGATGGGAATAATCAATTTAGCTAAAAGACTGGATGAGGTTAGTGATTCCGTTACTCTAGCCATAAGTGCAAAGAGTAAGGAAATGAAGAGGAAGGGTAGAAGTATCATTGACCTCTCTGTGGGAGAGCCAGATTTTGACACCCCCTGGTCCATAAAGGAAGCTGCCCTCAAGGCGATAAAGGATGGATTCACTAAATATACCCCTACGGCGGGGATACCGGAGTTGATCCAGGCCATATGCGATAAATTCAAAAATGATAATCAACTCAATTATGGTCTCTCCCAGATCATAGTCAGTGTGGGAGCAAAACAAGCTCTATATAATGCCATTTTAGCCGTCTGTAACCCTGGCGATGAGGTAATTATTCCTCAACCCTTCTGGGTATCCTATCCAGAGCAGGTGAAACTTGCCGGGGCAACTCCCCTTCTGGTTTCTACTGATCCTGAGGCGGGATTCAGAATAGGAATGGATGAGCTTAGAGAGAAAATAACCTCTAAGACCAAACTCTTCATCCTGAACTCTCCCTGTAATCCGACCGGAGCAGTTTATTCACGAGAGGATCTTAGCGAGATAGCGGAGGTAATTTGCTCGCACGAGCTTTATCTTATCTTTGATGAAATATATGAAAAACTCGTTTATGAGGGAAAACACTATAGTATAGCCTCTCTTGGGAAAGAGATAGAGGAGAAAACAATCACTGTTAATGGACTGTCCAAAACCTATAGTATGACCGGGTGGCGCATTGGCTATGCGGCAGGTCCAGAGAAAATCATCCAGGGGATGAGAAAAATACAGAGTCACTCTACCTCCTGTCCTAACTCTATTGCCCAGATGGCTGCTCTTTCAGCTCTAAAAGGACCCCAGGACGAAGTGGAAAAACGAAGAGAAATCTTTACCAGAAGACGAAATTTTATAGTAGATAGATTGAAGAAAATAGAGGGGGTGAGCTGCTTTTTTCCCCAAGGGGCTTTTTATGTATTTCCTGACTTTTCCAGCTTTTTTGGAAAAAGACATAACAATTGGATCATAAAAAATTCCCTGGATTTAGCCAGATATCTCTTGGAGGAAGCGGAGGTGGCAGTGGTACCCGGGATTGCCTTTGGCGCCGACCACTACGTTCGTCTTTCTTACGCTGCCTCCATTGAAGAAATAGACAAGGGACTAAGCAGGGTTGAGGAAGCATTAAGCCTCCTGAAATAGTATTCCTTTCCTTTGCAGAGAAATTGAAAGTTCTTTAAGCTAGCCCAACTTCCGCATCCTCACGGATAATATCTCTTTTATTTTTCCCGAAAGTCGCTTAATATCTAAGTTTACTTTCAATTTTTCTGATTTAATTCGGGAGCTTGACAAAATTTTTTACTTTTGTATAATTAAGACTGCTCCCAAAAAAAAATGAATCTTAATCAGTGAAGATACTCTAATAAAGGCATAATTTATGGAAACGGTACCAAAAAACACTATTGAAGATGTAGCTCAATTAAGTGGGGTTTCAAAATCCACCGTTTCCCGGGTACTGAACAACCATCCTAATGTAAAGGAAAAAACTCGTGGAATTGTGCTCGAGGTAATGAGGGAGCTTAATTATAAACCAAACATCCATGCTCGCCGTTTTGCCGGTAGCCGCTCCTATGCAATTTCCATGTTCTTGCCGGAAATTGGACTCCAATTTTACCGAAGAATCCTTCAAGGTGTGGAAAAGGAACTGGATGAGTACGGCTATGACCTGGCTCTTTTTCCCCTGTTAAGTCGAGAAAGACTCAAAAGATTTTCTAATCCTCAGTCTGCTGCCTATCAGAATGATGGATTCCTATTTGTTACTCTCAATCCTGAAAGATTTCACCAAATAAATCCTTTCCCCCATTCCAAGCCGGTTGTTCTTGCCGACGGTCACTCTGACAAACTTGACTGTGTTTATGTAGATAACAGGTTAGGGGGTTACCTTGTTGGCCAGTATCTTTCCTCATTTTCAGGGGAGTTTTTTATTATTGTTATTAAAGAATTTGAATCTCTCCTTGGGACCAGAGTTTTTTGGGAAAGATTAAGCGGCTTTAAAAATGCTCTCCAAGTAAGGGGAATAGATCTTCCTCAAAAAAATATCATCTGTGTAGATCTTAGCCTGGGAGGAGGACGAATTGCAGCACGGGATATTCTACAAATTGCCAGGCCGCCTCTTAATATCTTCGCTACCTGCGATCTTCTTGCCTTGGGAGTTCTTGAGGAGATAAGGCGGGCAGACCTTACTCTAAGAAATGAGGTTAGAGTTATTGGATTTGATGACCAACCCTGGGCTGAGGATTATGGAATTACAACTTTACACCAGCCCATTGAGGAGATGGGCAAAATGGCAGCGCATCTTCTTATAGAGAGAATTAAAGGGTATAAAAGGGTTGCTAGGGCTATAAGTTACAAACCAAAGCTGATAAAGCGTAGCTCTGCTTAAAAAGGAGAAGAAAATGAATTATCGCTACCTTGGTAAAAGTGGGCTGCAGGTCTTTGAACTTTGCCTTGGAACTATGACCTTTGGAAGAGCATCATCCATATCGCTTTATCAGACAAACGGGACGTTAACAGGCCAGTAATAAAGTATAACCCTATAAAGAGCATAGCATAGCCAGAAAGCGGGGGGAGAGAAAGGGATATTCACAATGAATAACTCAAAATGGTATTTTAACAGTGTTTTTTATCAAATTTATCCTCAAAGTTTTCAGGATGGCAATGGGGATGGTATAGGTGATCTGGAGGGAATTATGGCCAGGCTTGATTACCTTCAGTCTCTTGGCATCGACGCTGTATGGCTGAATCCGGTATATCCATCACCTTTTAAAGATGCAGGATACGATGTGGCCGATTATAAAAACATAGCTCCCAGGTACGGAAATCTGCGTACCTTTGATCATTTAATTAAAGAAGCACACAAAAGAAATATTAAGATTCTCATGGACTTAGTGTTCAATCATACCTCAAATGAGCACCTTTGGTTTAGAGAGTCACAAAAAATGCAGAAGAATCGTTATTCTAAATGGTATGTCTGGTGTTCCTCTTTCAAACCCGTAGATTTAGGCACCGGCTCCTGGGCAACATGGACAGCAGAGCGTTATGAATCATATTACCATCAGTTTACATTTCATCAGCCTGATTTGAATTTTGGATTTCCAGACCTGCCCAAAGAAGACGGCAACAGCTACGATGATCCAGATATAAAGGCACTTAGAGAAGAGCTGAAAAGTGCTGTTCGCTTCTGGCTGGATCGTGGGGTAGATGGGTTCAGGGCTGACGCTGCAGAGTGGCTGGTGCAGGAGAAAGGGAAGAAAGGAATCCATGAGTATACTGCTCGATTCTGGAATGAGGTAAGGGAGGTTATTGACTCATACGGAGATAAGGCCTTCATAGCTGAGGGGTTGTGTCATGTCGATGATATAGCAAGGTGCGGGTTTAACGGGAGCTTTTTTATCTCGCAAATTTGGAGGCTCCTCTGTCCCTACCCAGTGGGGGAAGGGCTAGTAGAGAAAAAGTTCTCTCCCAAGAAGTTCTTTAGCCCCGAAGGAGGAGATCTAACATGGTTTGTCGAGGAATATTCCAGGGAGTATAATCAGGTAATAAAGCGTGGTGGCATAATTAACATGATCAGTGGAAGCCATGACATGTCAAGGATGAGTTATGTGTGCAAAAAA
>DAOVGK010000076.1 GCA_030672445.1 Candidatus Aerophobota bacterium | reverse complement strand
TCCACCGCCTGGCTCACATGAACCGGCGGGAGGTGCTAGGGAGGCCACGATAGGTCATCAGGTGAGACCTCCTTAGGATAGTGGCCTTCCAGTTCCTTCAGTATCCTTTCCACTCTTTTTGGGTCAACTGACATTTTTCGCCTCCCTTCTCATAATTTCCTCCATTCTTCGTCGGACTTTTGTTTTAGTGCATAGGTAATATCTGTCAATCGCCCGCATTGTGGCAAGATTTCCTATTCAGACAGGGTTGAATTTTGGTGTCCATATAGGTGTCTATAATTGGTACAAAAAGGGGTGAATTCAGACCAATAGATATGAATATAAAAAGAGCTAGAATATAAGTGGGGCTTTATTTCTAAGTCTATTCCGTTTTTGAATTTTTGCCTGATTCGCATCCTGAATGCTGCGTGTCTACCAATTCCACCACTTCGGCCTAGTTTTATATTATAACAAATTACCGATAAGTCAACTTTTTGTCTTTCGGGAAAGAGGTGCCCTGACCATTGGTAATCAAGAGCTAATCATCATACTTTTTATGTTAAGATAAAGAAAACCATCTGATTTCCCCCTCGTATTTGACGGCCTTCTCTTTCCTGATAGAATAATTACCCAGTTGGGCCTCGAAGTTTGATAGCCAAGTTCATACATAAGGACTTGTTCCTCATGTCTTCCATTTTTAAGTCCAAAGTATCTTTTCTGATGGTTTTCATTGCCTGCTCCCTGGTAGCAGAAGTCGGGATTCTTTATTACTTTTTGGTCTGGATTCCCAAGCGACCACCAGAAAGGCCCCTCGTAAGGTATCTTATCCGGGTAGAAGGAGATAAAATCCCCTCATTTACCCCTGCGAATACTGTCAGCTTAAAGAAAGCGTTTGAGCGAGAAAAAGATTTTCTTTCCCAAAAAATACGCTCCGATCAAAAGCTTGCCTTCGGTCAACAGAAAGTGAGCGCTGAGCTAATTAAGGAATCGGCCGAACTTTTCTTTAAGATTCTTGGGGAAGCTAGAAACCCAAAAGAGCTAAACCAGCTAATACAAAAGCGCTTCAACATCTATCTAGCTGCTGGACAAAAAGGCCAGGGTAGGGTTCTTTTCACTGGCTACTACTCTCCGGTTTATAAGGCAAGTCTTAGAAGGCGCGCCGATTACCAATATCCTTTGTACTTGGAGCCTTCAGATCTAAAGGTGGCTGAGCTGGGCGAGTTTGACCTGCGGTTGGAGGGGGAAAAGATCGTCTACCGCATCGACAAAAAGAGAGATGAGATTGTTCCTTATTATGCCCGAAAACAGATTGTGCAAGAGAAGATGCTGGAAGGAAAAAATCTTGAGCTCGTGTACCTGAAGAGCAAAATAGACAGATTCTATCTTATGATCGAGGGATCCGGTAAGATAATGCTGGAGGACGGACAGAGCTTTTGGGCAAATTACGCCGCTAGCAACGGAAGACCCTATACCAGCCTGGGCAAACTTCTGCGAGAAGATGGCAAACTTTCTGCAGGAGAGCTTACCATGCAGGGGATAAAGGAGTATTTTGCCCGCCATCCTCACGAGATAGATCACTATTTGAACCAAAACCAGAGGTTCATATTCCACAGAAAGGAAGAAGAAGGTCCCTATGGGGCCAGGGGGATAAAACTTACTCCTTTAAGATCCCTGGCCGTGGATAAAAGCATTTTTCCCCTGGGGGCCTTAGCTTACATTGAGTATCAAGCCCCCAGGGTGAACAAGGCGGGCAAGGTGGAAGGTGAGGCTGAATACTCTCATTTCGTTTTCTGTCAGGACAGCGGAGTTGCCATAAAAGGCCCAGGCAGAGCAGACCTTTATTTTGGTGAGGGAGATGAGGCGCTAGAACGCACCGAGCGCACTAAATCCCTGGGAAGGCTTTATTTTCTCATAAAAAAGGATTGATTGAGCTTGTGGGTATTGACAGCTCAGGAGGAGTCTCTATAATACGGAAAATTCTCAGAGGAGGAGAAAATGGACCTGAAACAGATTGCCGATAACCTCATTAAGGGCAAAGCTCCCGAGGTTAAGCAGTTGGTGCAGAAGGCTATCGATGAAGGAGAGGATGTGGAAAAAGTTTTAAATGAGGGTCTGGTAGCGGGAATGAATGTAGTGGGAGTGAAGTTCAAAGCCAATGAGTTTTATGTTCCTGAAGTTCTCATTGCCGCTCGGGCTATGAAGGCAGGTATGGGGATCCTAAGACCAATCTTAGCTGACAAAAATATTAAAGGAGCAGGCACGGTAGTTCTAGGTACAGCAAGAGGCGATCTACATGATATAGGTAAAAATTTAGTGGCCATGATGCTGGAAGGAGCAGGATTCGAAATAATTGATTTGGGAGTGGATGTGAGTCCTGAGAAGTTCATAGAGGCAGCTAAGGAAAAGAAGGCAGATTTAGTAGGACTTTCAGCTCTTCTTACCACTACTATGCCCTCAATGAAGGATGTGGTCAAGGCGGTGGGAGACTCTGGTCTTAAAGATAAGGTTAAAGTGATGATCGGAGGTGCCCCCATTACCCAGAGTTATGCTGATGAGATTGGAGCCGATGGCTATGCTCCCGATGCCGCCTCTGCGGTTGATGAGGCAAAGCAGCTCCTTGGGCTTGGTTAGCAAAAACTACATTGAGATTTTTCAGAAGTAAGACGCCATAATCACTGATGAGAACCAGTGGTTATTTTTGATAATATCTGACTTGATTCCCCAAGAAAGCATTAGTGTTTAGAAGATTTATACGCGTATCGAGGGACTTTCCCCGAAGAAGCCTTAGATCAGCTACCTTAACGAGTCTTTGAGTTGAGGAAGAAGAAAGACGTGTTGTCTGAGGAGCGGAGCGACGAGTTTCACGTCTTTCCCGAGACGAGAAGACGAGCAGAAACAATCCAAAGCTGATATACAGCGACGAAGGGGAAGAGTCCCGAGATATTCTTGTAGGAGACAATGGTGACCCCTAAAGAAAGGGTCTTAACGGCCATAAGTCATAAAGAACCGGATAGAGTTCCCGTTTGTGCCTGGTATACGCCAGAGGCAGAGAAAAAAGTATTAAAGTATTTCGGGATAGATAGCTTGCAAACAGAGACGTATAAGTCAGCCGGAGGTCCGCTTCCTTTGAAGCTGGAGCACGATCTTCTCATCACCTGGATAGGCCCCTGCACAGGTTATTATGCTCATGATACTCCCGAATATACAGATGAATGGGGTATCGGCTGGAAATGGTTCAAGAATCCCAGTGGGGGAAGCTATACGGAAATGGTCCGTCATCCTTTGGCAAATCTGAAGGATCTGGACTCTTTTGATATTCCTGCCTTTGACGAGGATGGAAGGTACGAGGACTCTAGAGAGATGATCACCAAATACGGAGATGAATATGCTATAATGGGTGGGGTCGCCTGCACCTTGTTTGAACTTTCCTGGTATTTGAGAGGTCTGGAAAAGGTAATGGAGGATATGCTTATTAACAAGGATTTTGCTCATAAATTTTTTGATAAGCTTATGAGATGGGTCATTGTAGCTGGAAGAAAGCTGATTGAATTGGGGGTTGATATAATCTGGATTGGAGACGATGCGGGGATGCAGGATAGAATGCTGATGGCTCCCGAACTATGGCGAGAATTTCTTAAGCCAAGATACGCCTTGATCTTTGAGGAATTCAGAAAAGTGAATCCAGACATAAAGACTGCTTTCCATACCGATGGTTACGTGGAGCCGATTATACCTGATTTTATCGAAATAGGATTAGATATTCTCAATCCAGTCCAGCCAAAATCCATGGATCCGGCAAAATTAAAGAAATTATACGGGGATAGGTTAACTTTCTGGGGTACCGTTGACATACAGGAGGTTCTTCCTTTCGGTACGCCCAGCAGTGTCAAAGAGGAGGTTAAACTCCGCCTTAAAACGGTAGGAAGGGGAGGAGGATTGATCATTTCTCCCGCTCACAATATCCAACCAGATGTTAGCATTGATAACATTCTAGCCTTTTACAATGCCGCCAGGAAGTACGGCCAGTATCCTTTGAATTTTTAGTGACTCACCATTTCACTCTAAGCAAGCTATCAAACTACCCACTAGTATAATTTGACAACCAACTTTTGCACGAAAAAATTGGTAGGTAGCCGCAGGCTTTAGCCTGCGTAAAACAGCGCAACCTAAAGGTTACGGCTACCTTAAATGTGGAATCTGTGATTTTGAAATTGATCTTTCTGTTCCTTGCCTAGACCATTGTTAATGCAAATATTGTGGATTCCAAGATATTCCAAAAATTTATGAGGATGAATTTCCTGCAAAAGTTAGTTGACAAGTTCCAAAACGGAGTCAATCACCATATCGGCATTTTCTGAGGAGGGTTGATTAGCGTTACGCAAGAGAATTGTAGTGACCCCTGCTCTCTTTCCCGCCAGCATGTCAAATTCGTAATCTCCTATCAATATTACC
>DAOVGK010000061.1 GCA_030672445.1 Candidatus Aerophobota bacterium | reverse complement strand
GAAAAATAGAATGGGCGGCATAGCCAAGTGGTAAGGCAGAGGACTGCAAATCCTTTATCCCCGGTTCGAATCCGGGTGCCGCCTCCAAGCCCAGTTAGCTCAGTGGTTAGAGTGCTTGCTTGACATGCAAGAGGTCGCTGGTTCGAGTCCAGCACTGGGCACCATAAAAGCAGTAGATAGGGATTAGTAGTTAGTGATGAAAAAAAGTCATTCCATAAGTTTCAATTCGGGAAATCAATGAGGTTAGAAGATAAACTTCAAGGTGAAGTAGGCCTGGAGACTTTGCGCCATAGCACTTCCCATATCATGGCGCAGGCTGTTAAAAGAATTTTTCCTCAGGCAAAATTGGGCATAGGTCCTCCCATTAAGGATGGTTTTTACTATGATTTTTATCTGGATGGGGGAATTCTTTCTCAAAATTTACCTCAGATCGAGAAGGAAATGAGGAGAATAATTGAGGAGAATCTCCCCTTTGAGAAAAAAATAGTTACCAAAAAAGAGGCTGAAAAAATCTTCAAGGAAAGAAACGAGCCCTACAAATTGGAACTTTTAGGAGAGATACCCGAGGATGAGGTTACCTCATATCAACAGGGTGAATTTATTGATCTATGTCGAGGTCCCCATCTAAAAAGAACAGGTGAGGTAAAATTTTTTCGCCTTCTTTCTCTGGCGGGGTCATATTGGCGGGGGAAGGAAGAAAATCCGATGCTGTCCCGCATCTACGGAACGTCATTTTATAGAAAAGAAGAGTTAGAGGATTATTTGGAACGGGTAGAAGAGGCGAAGAGAAGAGACCATCGAAGATTGGGTAGGGATTTGGATCTTTTCAGCATTTCCAGCGATTTGGGAGCAGGATTTGTAGTCTATCATCCTAAAGGGGCTCTTTTGAGAGAGATTATAGAAAATTTTGAGAAAGAAGAGCATTTAAAAAGGGGATATCAACTAGTGAAAACACCTCACCTTTCTCGAGCTAGGCTCTGGGAACAATCAGGGCATCTTGACTTTTACCGAAAGAAAATGTATCTTTTCTCCTCAGGAAAAGAAGACTATGTAATTAAGCCTATGAATTGCCCGGGGCATATATTGATTTATAAATCAAGGATTAGAAGTTATAGAGATTTGCCCTTGCGTTATTTTGAGTTGGGCACTGTTTATAGACGGGAGGAATCTGGAGTATTACACGGCCTTTTAAGAGTAAGAGGTTTTACCCAGGACGATGCTCATATATTTTGTACACCCGCACAATTGATTCAAGAGATAAGAGGAGTACTCCAATTTGCCCTTTTTATGATGAAGGTTTT
The DNA here is from genome assembly GCA_030672445.1 of Candidatus Aerophobota bacterium. The sequence continues at coordinate 6,287 of DAOVGK010000061.1, read as the reverse complement.
CCATTTAGGGTATCGCATAAGCTTATCGACTCGACCTACTCAGTACATTGGTTCGCTCGATTCCTGGGAGAAGGCAACTGATACACTAAAGAAGGCTCTGGAGGATGAAAGACAGGATTTCAAGATTGCTCAAGGGGAAGGAGCTTTTTATGGCCCTAAAATAGATATTCAGATGGAGGATGCTCTGGGTAGATTATGGCAAGGTCCCACTATTCAGGTAGATTTTAATCTTCCGGAAAGATTTGATCTTACCTATATTGCTTCTGATGGAAAAAAGAAGCGGATAGTTATGATACATCGAGTAGTTCTGGGTACAATGGAGAGGTTTCTCGCAGTATTGATTGAGCATTTGGGGGGAGCTTTCCCGGTCTGGCTTTCTCCGGTCCAGGTCAGGATATTGACCGTGACCGACAAAGAAGATTCTTTTGCCACTCGCATTCTTCAAAAGATGAGGAACGAGGGTATTCGAGTTGAGATTGATGACAGAAATGAAATGTTAGGCCATAAGGTGAGGGAGGCCCAATTAGGTAAGATTCCCTACATGCTAATAATAGGGGCAAAAGAGGCAAAAGATGGTTTGGTAACCATACGTAAAAGAAATGGAGAGAACTTGAAGGGGATAAGATTGGATGAGTTTATTTCAGCCATTAAAAGTGAGATACGAAGCAAGCAGGCTACCGAATGCTAAAAGGTAGCTAAGCTAACTAAAGGTTCAACCACGTCGTTTAAAGGGGGAAGAATTAGAATAAAGGCGAAGATTGCGATAAACGATCAGATAAGGGCTAAGAGAGTAAGACTTATCGACCAGGACGGTGAACAGAAGGGGATTGTCTCACGCCAAGAGGCCTTAAAAATTGCGCGAGAACAAGGACTGGACCTGGTGGAGGTGGCCCCGGAGGCCAATCCTCCTGTCTGTAGAATTCTGGATTACGGTAAGTTCAAATATCAACAGGAAAAACGGAGAAAGAAATCGGGGAAAAAACACTCTACTAACGTATTAAAAGAGGTAAGACTAAGCTACAGGATAGGGGAGCACGATCTCGAAGTGAAGATGAGGAAAATATGTAAGTTTTTAAAAGACGGGCATAGAGTAAAAATTACTCTTCGATTCAGGGGGAGAGAAATGATCTATAAGGATCGAGGAGAAATGATTCTCAAGCGAATAGCTCAGGAAGCGCAAGACTTTAGTAAGGTTGACTCTCCTCCTTCTGTCAGTGGTAGAAGCATAGAGCAGTATTTGATACCTAAGCCAGCAAAGTGAGGTAAACCCTGTTAGATATTTACCCTGTTGGATATTCATTATCCCACAGGGTTTACTATCTAACAGGGTAAACTTCAGGAGAAAGGGACGAGAGGAATGCCTAAAATTAAAAGTCATAGAGGGTCAATGAAGCGATTTAAAAAGACCAAAAAGGGAAAAATGAAAAGAAGTCAGGCCTTTGGTGGTCATTTGAAGGTCAAAAAATCCTCTAAGAAAAAAAGAAACTTGAGAAAAAATGTAGTATTGGGTAAAGGAGACACCAGGAGGATCAAAAGATTGGTTTCATAGAGGAATTTAATGACGAGAGTAAAAAGAGGCACAATTCACACTAAAAAGAGAAAGAGAATATTGAGGCTTGCTAAGGGATATAGAGGGGGGAGGAGCAAGCTTTACACTCTGGCAAGCGAGGCTCTAAAGAAAGCACTTTCTGCCAAGTATAAGGGTAGAAAAAAAAGAAAGAGAGATTTCAGAAGACTCTGGATTGCTAGGATTAACGCTGCCTCTCGCAAGGAAGGAATCCCTTATAGTCTTTTTATAAGAGGGCTAAAGAAGGCTAATATCAAACTAAACAGAAAAGTTCTCTCGGAGTTAGCCATTAGTGAACCTTCCGCGTTCTCAGAATTGATAAAGAGAGCTAGGAAAGGACTAGAGGAGTAGAGTTGACCGGGTGGTTGAGGTCCTTTTTAAGAGCTATAGGGATATTTGTTTCTCTAGTAGGATTGTCTATGGGAATTGGCTTTTTGACTCTCAGGGTATTGGTCCCGTCGAAGACAATAGAAGTCCCTTATATTGCTGGCAAAGAGATAAAGGAAGCAGCTATTATTTTGAGTGAGCGGGATCTGGCTCTCAAGATAGTTGGCCAGGAATATTCCCTTCAAGTTCCCGGAGGCGTTATCATTTCTCAATTCCCTTCTCCCGGGACAAGAGTACATAAGGACAGGGAAATCGAGGTTGTTGTAAGTGAGGGAAGGAAGGTGCTATCTGCGCCTTCCTTGGTAGGTAAAAGAGTAAGAGAGGCCAAGGTCTATCTGTCTCAGAGAGGATTGAAGTTTAGAGATTTAAGTTATGTCTATGCTGAACTTCCTCAAGGGGCTATTATAGCTCAAGATCCTCCTCCCCAGACTAATATAAATCCACGGGAAGGTATAAGTGTACTAGTAAGTCTGGGTAAAAGAAATGCCCATTTTTATATGTCTAATTTTGTAGGAAAAAAGGTGGGGGAGGTAAAAGATCTTCTTGAGAAGTTACCTTTAAAGATAGGCAAGATAAAAGAGTCTCCTTCTTTAAAAGAAGAAGAAGTTATTCTTTCTCAATCTCCGCTTCCTGGATCCAGAATAGATTCGGAGACCCCAATTGATCTTTTGGTAAGTGCCTTTTATAGAGAAAAGAAACCTTCATTATCTCAAATCTCAAAGTGGATATTGATTCCGGTTCAGATTCCTGTGGGGTGGGTCAAAAGGTCAGTTAAGGTAGTGGTTATCGATACTCAGGGAAAGAAAATCCTCGATTATGGACGGAGGAATCCAGGGGAAAAAGTATGGATTGGGGCTGTTGTGGTTGAAAAGGGGGAGATTCGCTCTTACTTGGATAATGTATTAATAAGAGTCAGTAAAGTTGAGTAGATCCAAACATCTTAATCTTCGAAAAGGAATGAGACCGGATAGATGGTCAAGATAGCAGCTTCTATTCTTGCAGCCGACTTCAGCGATCTTTATGAGGCAGTCAGAAAAGTAGAAAAAGCAGCTGATAGTCTTCACTTCGACATCATGGATGGACATTTTGTTCCCAATATAACATTTGGTCCCGATATAGTGAGGTCATTGAGAGACAAGGTTGATCTGCCTTTTGAGGCTCATTTGATGGTAGATAATCCCCAAGAATGGATTGTCCCATTTGCCAGAGCAGCCTGTGATTTAATTACCGTGCATGTTGAAACATCCCATCATTTAGATCGGTTAATTACTCTGATTAAAAAAGAAGGGGTCAGGGCCGGGGTTGCTCTAAACCCCTCCACCTCTCTGGGCCAATTAGAGCATATTTTGGCTCGGGTGGATCTGGTTCTTCCCATGACTGTAAACCCCGGCTTTGGAGCTCAGGGATTTCTTTCCTGGGTTCTGCCAAAGATAAGAACCTTGAGGGAAATTGCCAGGGAGAAAGGGCTTTCCTTGGAAATCGAGGTGGATGGGGGAATAAATCAGGCCACTGCTAAAGAGGTAGCCGCTTCAGGGGCAACTGTCTTGGTAGCAGGAACGGCTATTTTCAATGCCAATGATCCAAAAGAGGCCATATTTGAATTAAAAAGAAGCTGTGGCTCATTGTTTTCAAGATAAAAGGAAGGAGTTGTCCAGTGGCGACAAAGATTGGACTGAGAAGGGTGGGAGCTAAAAAGATTCCTTTTTACCGCATAGTCGTAGCGGATTCACGTTCTTTATCCAAGGGAAGATTTATTGACCGATTGGGGTGGTACGATCCTCGCCAGAAAAAGGTGGAGGCAGACAAAGAAAAAATACTGGATTGGATAAGTAAAGGGGCAGAGCTTACAAATTCTGTGAAGAAGTTGTTAGTAAATTTTTCCATTGTTTCTCACCATGAGATATCTTAAGAGAGCTGGAAAAAGAAAAGGCTGAATCTGAGCTAAACAAGGAGGCTGAGATGCGTGAGTTAGTGGAGTACATTGTCAAGCAGATAGTGGACGCTCCCGACGAGGTGAAAGTGCAGGAAATAAAGGCAGAGAAAGTCATTCTTCTGGAGATTTCGGTGGCCAAAGAAGATATGGGTAAGGTGATTGGAAGAGGAGGTAGGGTGGCTAATGCCTTACGGACAATCGTAGGGGCAGCTGCAGCTAAATTGAGAAAAAGGGTAATGTTGGAAATTCTGGAGGAATAAGCATCTATAATGCGAGTGGACATTATCACCCTGTTTCCTTCTATGTTTCAGGGTCCTTTTGACGAGAGCATTATCAAAAGGGCCAGGAAAAAGGGGATTTTGGAAATCAATCTTCATAACTTGCGCGAATTTGCCTATAACAAGCATCGGACAGTGGATGATTTACCTTTCGGAGGCGGGGTAGGTATGGTTATGAAGCCGGAACCTCTTTTTGAAGCAGTAGGGAAAATCAAAACTCAGACTGATGCCCCCTCCCGGGTCATCCTCCTCTCTCCTCAAGGGATACCTTTTTGTCAAGAAAAAGCGAAGGAGCTTGCTAAGAAAGAAGCTCTGCTTTTAATTTGCGGGCATTACGAGGGCGTAGATGAGAGAGTAAGGGAGCATTTAGTAGATGAGGAAATATCGTTAGGGGACTACGTGCTCACGGGGGGAGAACTAGCAGCTATGGTAATTGTAGATGTGGTGGCCAGGATGCTTCCGGGAGTTTTAGGCTGCGAAGATTCGGCCAAGGAAGATTCCTTCTATTATGGTCTTTTGGACTACCCCCAATGGACAAGACCAGCTGACTTCTGTGGCTGGCAAGTGCCGGAAGTGCTTCTATCCGGGAATCACTATCAGATCAAGCTATGGCGAAGAAAGAAAATGCTGGAGGTGACCTTGAGGAAGCGCCCCGATCTATTAAAAAAAATCAAGCCTGGTCAGACCGATAAACAGCTATTAAGAGAAGTTAAAAAGAGATTGGCTGATGCAAACAAAGTTACAAAAAGTTGAGGAAAAACAGGTAAAAAAAGAGATTTCAGAGTTTCGCCCTGGAGATACTGTGGCTGTCCATCTTAGCATCCATGAAGGAAAAAGAGAGAGAACACAGGTTTTTGAGGGAATAGTTCTGAGAAGAAGGGGAGGGGGAATGGGGGAAACCTTTACCGTAAGAAAGGTCTCCTTTGGCATAGGGGTAGAAAGAATATTTCCATTACATTTGCCCTTAATTAAGAAAATAGAGGTAACTAAGCGGGGGAAGGAAAGAAGAGCTAATCTATCCTATCGAAGAGGGAGGACTAAAAGATGAGAAAAAGGCTCCTCCCCTGGATGAGGGAAACAGTTGAAACTATAGTCATTGCTTTTATTCTGGCCTTTTTGATACGTACTTTTGTGGTACAGGCTTTCTATATTCCTTCCGGATCCATGGAGCCAAATCTTCAAATAGGAGACCGTATTCTAGCATACAAGTTTCTTTATGGACTGAAAAATGTAAAAAGGGGCGATATAATTGTTTTTAAGTTTCCTCTTGATCCTCGCAAAGACTTTATCAAGAGGGTGATTGGACAGCCAGGGGACGTAATCAAGATAGAAAATAAGAAGGTTTACGTCAATGGTGAACCACTGAGCGAGCCGTACATTATCCACAGAGATAAGTGGAACACTGGTTTTCCTCGTGATGAATATCCTCCCACTCCGATTCCTACCGGATCTTTGTTTATGCTCGGTGATAACCGAGATTCTAGTGACGATGGCCGCTATTGGGGATTTGTCCCGGCCAAGGACATAGTGGGGGAAGCATTCCTCATTTACTGGCCCTTATGGCGAATCAGGATTATAAGTGGATATAACTATTCACCGCAGAGATCGCAGAGTCCGCAGAGATGAATCAAAAAGAAAAACGTAAAGTAACTATTGACCGCAGGGATAGCAGAGCGCACAGAGTTTCTTTGTTCATGATAACTGGTAACTTTAATCTTTATACTTTTATCTTTCCTCTCTGCGTTCTCCGTGTACTCGGCGGTGAAATATGATGAGGCTGAATAGTTACAGCGGAAGAATCTCGTTAGGAAGGAAAGGAGAAGAGGCAGCAGTTGATTTTTTAAGAAAGAAGGGTTACAGGATTATCGAGAGAAATTATCGCTCTCGAGCCGGAGAGATAGACATAGTGGCAGAGGAAGGCAGCAGCTTAACATTTGTAGAGGTAAAAACGCGCCGATCTACCCATTTTGGTCTGCCCGAGGAAGCTGTCTCTTATGAGAAGAGACGCCATCTTACCAGAGTAGCCTCAGGTTATCTTACCCACCACCACATAAAAGAGGCTAAGTGTCGTTTCGATGTAGTGAGTGTGTTAATGAATGAGAATGGAATCAAAGAGATCCGG
>DAOVGK010000005.1 GCA_030672445.1 Candidatus Aerophobota bacterium | reverse complement strand
TTCCCAGTTGGGGAAAACAGGTATAAGGAGATCGTTCGAAAGGTAAGGAGTTGAATCCGAACTTGAAGGTTAAACTGGGCCGGATTAGCTTGAAGAACCCGGTTCTGGCTGCATCAGGAACCTTTGGGTATGGGGAAGAATACGCTAGATTTATCGATCTTAACCAGCTCGGGGGAATAATCACCAAAACAGTAACCCTGGAACCTAAGGAAGGAAATCGGCCTCCCCGGCTAGCAGAGACTCCCTCAGGACTTCTCAATTCCATTGGATTAGAAAACCCCGGTCTAAAGGTTTTCCTCAGAGAAAAACTTCCCTTTTTACAACAGTTCAACACCGCATTGGTGGTCAATATTGCGGGAGAAAAGGAGGAAGAGTATCTGCGTCTTGCCGAGAGGCTCGACAAAGTCAAAGGAATAGATGCTTTAGAGATAAACATCTCCTGTCCTAATGTGAAGACTGGGGGTCTTATCTTCGGCACCAACCCAAACCTGGTCTTCTCTTTAGTAAAGAGGATAAGGGAGGTCACTGATATTCCCCTTATCACCAAACTCACTCCTAATGTAACCGACATAGCCGAAATTGCTCAGGCGGCTGAAGAAGCCGGCACTGAAGCCTTGTCTCTCATAAATACCCTCGTCGGTATGGCCATCGATGTGGAGACCAGAAAACCGAAGTTGGGTAATGTTACAGGGGGCCTTTCAGGACCTGCTATAAGACCAATTGCCATAAGAATGGTCCGGCAGACTTTCCAGAAAGTGAACCTACCTCTAATTGGAGTTGGCGGAATAATGACGGCCGAGGACGCTTTAGAATTTATCCTGGCCGGAGCAAGTGCAGTAGCCATAGGAACGGCAAATTTCATTGACCCGAAAACTATGATAAAGGTAAAAGACGGAATCAAGGAATATATGCGCCAGAATAATATCGGAGAGTTTAAAGATTTAATAGGTTGGCTTAACTTAGATTAAAAAGGAAGGCTCAATCAATGCTGGTCTGGTTAAAGTTCTCTATTTGTAGCACAGCTATGATTTACGCTGGTTATAAATTGTCTATGTACGGGAATATCATTTCCGAGAAGACGCAAATTACCAAGACCCTTATGGGGTTTGTTCTTTTAGCTGTGGCTACTTCTTTACCCGAATTTGTCACCAGTGGTAGTTCCATAACAGTAGTTCACTCACCCAATTTAGCCGCCGGAGACCTCTTGGGATCATTGCTCATAAACTTAATGATTATCGCTTTGCTTGATCTAATTCAGGGCAAGGGACCCTTAATGTCCGAGGCAAGACCGAGTCATATCTTATACGGGGGTTTGAGCATAATTCTGATGGGGATTGTTTGTAGTTCCCTTATCTTGAGAGCTCAACTTAACGGCTCATTAGGCGTCTTTGGTTTTGGGCTTGATAGTCTTGTGCTTTTAGCTGTCTATATCTTAGGACTGAGACTCATATTTGGCTATGAGAAAAAAACCTCTTCCATGAGCCCGAGTGAGAAAGAATCGCCTCCTCTATATAGAGGCATTAGCCTAAGATCAATCCTCATCAAATTCTTAATATGTTTTGTTGGTATAGTTTTTCTAGGTATCTGGCTGGCTGCTATCGGAAAAGAGCTGGTAACCACAATGGGCTGGAGCGAGAGCCTGGTAGGAACAAGTCTTCTTGCTCTGAGCACCTCCTTGCCAGAACTTATAGTCACCATAAGTGCTCTTAAGTTTTCTATAGATATGGCCATCGGCAACATTTTAGGGAGCAATTTTTTTGACATCATGATCATTCCTCTCTGCGATGCTCTACTCCGGGAGAAGGAGTTTCTAGGAGAAATTTCCTCTCAGCATCTCTTTACTTTAATGCTCTCTGTTATCCTCACCGCCATAGTCGTGGTAGGATTAATCTATAGATCTAAGAAGGCATTTTTAAAATTGGGCTGGGATGCTATAGCTATGGTTGTCACCTCCGTTGTGGGTGGATATTTTCTAATTCTGATCATGAAGGGCTAACCTAACTAGGAGGGCAAATGGGGAAAGTTAAGCAGCCACTGACGGTGAAGTTATTTATGGGTATGATCTCGGGTGAGGAAGACCTATTTGATGAAGCAGAAAAAAGACTCAGCCAGAAATTTGGTTCGGTGGACTTTAAGAGCCCTATTCTCTCTTTTCAACACACCCCCTACTATGAGTCTGAGATGGGGTCAAACTTGAAGAGAAAATTTATAAGCTTTCAAGGTCTAATTGATCCGGCCGAGATCGGAGAAATTAAATTATTTACCAATCAGCTTGAGCAGGATTTTCTCCGTCCTGACACGGATCATCGTCGCATTAATCTTGATCCTGGCTATCTTACTCTCTCCAAACTTGTCCTGGCTAGCACCAAGGATTATCAACACCGGATTTATCTGGGAAGAGGAATCTATGCTGAGGTTACCCTCTGCTACCATAAAGGGAAGGGCTTCGAGCCCCGGGAATGGACTTATCCTGATTATAGAACCAGAGAGTATCTTGAGATCTTTAATCACCTCCGGGAGATTTATCAGCGTGAGCTAAACCTCAAAAAATAGACGCCAAAGCCAGCTTTTGAATTAGGAAAGAGAAGTTGACGCCGCCAGATGGAGATGTTATAAATATGGGAGTAAAATCCTAAAGCTAAAAGGAGCGAGTATGAAAATCTTCGTGGATACGGCAAAATTGGATGAAATTAAAGAGGCCTGTAGTTGGGGCGTAGTTGATGGGGTAACGACTAATCCTTCGCTAATTAAAAGAGCGGTGGACGAGGCAAAAGGAGAAGGCAAAGAGATTGATATGGAAACCTACATCTGGGAAATATGCAAAACAGCCGGTAAGGGTAGACCAGTCAGCCTGGAGGTGATCAGCTTAACCATGAAAGAAATGGTTGAGGAAGCCGAGCTACTATATAGTAAATTTAATCCGGCTGCCGAAAATGTAGTAATAAAGATTCCTATAAACACGCGCATAGATGAATCAGAGAGAATAGATTATGACGGCTTAAAGACTATAAAAAAGTTGAGTCGGAAGGGTATCCCTATAAATGTAACTCTCATAATGACTCCAGAACAGGCACTTTTAGCAGCCAAGGCTGGAGCTAGCTATGCCAGCCCTTTTGCCGGAAGAGTAGATGACTACATCAGAAAAAAATTAGGAATAGAATTTAGTAAGGGTGACTATTTCGACTTTGAGTTAATAGAGAAAATCGGTAAAAAAAGGCTTGATAAACACCTAAAAAGTTCACGCGGTGAGCCTGCAGCCTCTCTTTATCTTGACACAGAGACAAAAAACAGCATTGGCTTTGGCAAAGACAATGGAATAGAGAGTGGAGTAGATCTGGTAAAAAGCATCATGAAAATCTATAGAAATTATGGGATAAAAACAGAAGTAATCGCGGCCAGTATTCGAAATGCAAGACAAATCAGGCAAATGGCAGAAGCAGGAGCACATATCGCTACCATACCTTTTCCTGTAATTAGAGGCATGCTTCAACACCCCAAAACTGTGGAAGGAATTAAGAGTTTTTCAGCCGATGTTGTGCCAGAGTATCGGGACCTGTTTCAAAACTAAGGGGAAGAAACTACCAGATTGTCCTGGAAAGAGAAGGGGGTCTGGATAATATGGGGGTGGAGATTGAGAAAAGATTGATTGATAAGAGGAAGATACGAATTTGAGCGCTATGGAAGGATACAGAGCAGGACTGGTCTTAAGGGTGGTAGGAATCTCCTATAATCAACTTAGATACTGGGCCAAGATCGGCTTCATTAAACCCAGCATAAAGAGTGCCAAAAAGGGAAGTAGGAGACTTTATTCCTTTGGAGATTTAATAAGACTGAATACAGCTAAAAGCCTTCTCGACAGTGGAATCTCACTCCAGAAGATAAGAAAAAGCGTAGATTATTTGAAAAAACATGAGCCAGAAATAAAAGAGCCACTCTCCGAGCTTAAATTCCTCACCAATGGAAAAAGTGTCTTTACCTTAACCCGTGATCCCGAAAAAGTCATTGACGTTTTAAACAGATCACAGTTAGTCTGGAGTGTCGCTATTGGCAAGATTTCCCAGCTTACAAAAGACAAAATTCAGGAATAATCCCTTTGTCGTGTCAAGTCCTTCCCCTTTTGCTAGACTAGCACGAAGTTCTCGCGCATACCAAATTTAAAGAGGTGGGGTTGAAAGTATCGATCATCGGAGCCACCGGTTACACCGGGGCAGAACTGGTTAAGATTCTCTTGAGACACCCTGAAGTAGAGATTGAGACGATAACTTCCCAAAGCTTTGCCGGAAAGAAAATCTCAGAGGTCTATCCCTGGCTGAGTACGGATCTAGTTTGTCAATCACTCGATGTAGAAAGGATAGCCTCCTTTTCTTCCTTTATTTTTACGGCTCTTCCTCACGGAGCCTCCATGGAAGTAGTGGGAAATCTTTATTTAAAAGGAAAAAGAATAGTGGATCTCTCGGCTGATTTCCGTCTTGAAAGTCCCCTGGTTTATGAAAAGTGGTACGGAGTAGCCCATAAAAAGAAAAACTTACTTAAACAGGCAGTCTATGGTCTACCCGAACTTTACCGGGAAAAAATAAAGGGGGCCCGTCTGGTGGCCAATCCGGGTTGTTATCCTACGTCGGCTTTGCTCTCGCTGGCTCCCTTACTGAGTCATAATTTAGTAAAAGAGGATAGCATCATTGTAGATTCCAAATCCGGAGTTACCGGAGCGGGAAGAAAACTTTCCCTGAAAACTCATTTTCCTGAGGTCAATGAGAACTTATCTGCTTACCAGGTAGGATGTCACCGACATATCCCCGAAATCGAACAAGAGTTAGCTAAACTTGTCCAAAAAGAGGTTAAAATCACCTTCGTTCCCCACCTGGTTCCCCTGAATCGAGGAAAACTTTCTACATGTTATGCCGACCTGAAGGATTTTTTAAAGCTAAAGGATTTACTTAAAGCGTTTGAGGATTTCTATAGAGAGGAACCTTTCGTGGAAATTCTCCCTCAAGGCCGCTTTCCTCAGATAAAAGATGTGGTCAATTCAAATAGATGTCAGATAGGACTTACGGTGGATGAAAAAAGACGCCGGGTAATAATCATTTCCACTATCGATAACTTAGGAAAAGGTGCCTCTAGCCAGGCAGTGCAAAACATGAATATAATGTGTGGATTTGAAGAAACCATGGGCTTAAGCTAAGGAGAAACCATTGAAGGAAATGGAAGGAGGAATTACAGCCCCCAAGGGATTCAAAGCAGCAGGGGTGCACTGTGGGATAAAGATGACTAAGCCTGATCTTGCACTAATCTATTCAGAGGTTCCAGCAGTCAGTTTTGGGATGTTTACCAGTAACAAAGTAAAGGCGGCACCGGTTTATTATTCTCTAAGGAAAATTCGCCGTCACCAGGCCCAGGCAATCATCATAAATAGTGGCAATGCTAACGCCTGCACTGGAGAAAAAGGACTTAAAGACGTAGAGAAAATGGCCAGATTGCCAGCTCATCAGTTAGGAGTAAAAGAAAATGAGGTTCTGGTAGCCTCCACGGGAAAGATAGGTAAACCCTTACCCATGTCTAAGATTGAGGCTGGAATAGGAGAGGCGGTGGAGTCTTTATCTTTTAAAGGAGGCCACCGGGCAGCTCAGGCCATCCTGACTACCGATAGGATTACCAAGGAAATAGCAGTAGAAACCGATATTTCGGCAAGGGAAAAAGGTAAGGTAGTAATTGGAGGTATGGCTAAAGGAGCGGGAATGATCTCACCGAACCTGGCCACCATGCTCTGTTTTATCACTACTGATGCCTGTATAACTGAGGATGCTCTGGAAGAGGCAACGAGGTCGGCGGTCAATAAATCCTTCAACCAGATTAGTGTGGATGGGGATATGAGTACTAACGACAGCCTATTTATCCTGGCTAACGGACTTTCTAGAAATAAAAGAATAAAGACCTGGCACAAGAAGAAAAAAATAAAGCTCAAGGACGAGAACTTTGATGACTTCTGCCAGGCACTCGATTTCATTTGTGCATCTTTGGCCAAGCTCATTGTCCGGGATGGGGAAGGAGCCACAAAATTTATCGAGGTAAAAGTAAAGAGAGCTCCCTTTCCCAAGGATGCCCGCAGGGTTGCCAGAGCAGTGGCAAACTCAATGCTGGTGAAGACCGCCATCGCAGGTGCATCTCCCAACTGGGGAAGAGTGATGTCGGCTCTTGGCGCATCTCATGCCAAAGTAAAACCCCATCGGGTAGATGTCTATTTTGACAATTTTCTGGTGGTAAAAGCAGGTTTAGGAGTAGATTCCGTAGAAAGAAAACTAGGAGAAGTCCTAAAGCAGGATGAAGTGAAAATAACTATTGATCTCCATCAAGGCAAAGACGAGGCTACCTTCTGGGGATGTGATTTGACTGAAAGGTATGTGAAAATCAACAAAAGATATCTGTAGATACTATGAGTGATCCCAGATTCGTGCTTAACCTGAAAATAAAAGATGCTGTATTAGAGCCGCAAAATAGAACAATAATGGTTATGGGGGGATCGGACACCGGAAAAACTACTCTCATTGAGGACCTTTTGGGATTTCTTCTACCAGGGTTCAGCGTAGGAGTGGTAGATGCCGATCTGGGGCAGTCTCATGTGGGTCCTCCCACTACCATAGCCTGGGCTCTCCTGGAAAAAAAATTCGAGGGATGGGAGAATCTGGTAGTAAAGGATTTCTACTTCGTGGGAGCCACCTCTCCCTCCGGCAATCTCCTTCCCATGATTACCGGGGTCAAGATTATTTATGACAAAGCTAGAGCAGAGGTAGATAAGATTTTAGTGGATACCACCGGCATGATAAGGGGAGGACCAGCAAGAGTCTTGAAAAGATGCATGATAGAGATAATTCAACCCCAGATAATCTTAGCTCTCCAGAGAACCGATGAGCTGGAACATATTCTCATTGGCTTTAAGGGGATGACTATACCCAAGATCTATCGGATGAAAGTACCTGTTAGCGTTAGACAAAAGAACTATTCTGAAAGAGTCAGCTACCGCGAGCAGAGATTCAAAGCCTATTTTGAAAGTGTTCAAAGATTAGTCTTAGCCGGAGACAGGGTTGGATTAGGGGGCATTGTCTCGGAGGGATATCTTCACCATCGCTTGATCTGCCTAAAAGATAGAGAAGGGAAAAATCTAGCTTTGGGTATCATAGACGAGGTAGATGGGAAAATGAGGAGTATATCGGTATATACTCCTTTGGATAAAGAAAAGAAAATCGGGGGTGTCCTTTGGGGTAAACTCAGGATCAATCTCGAAGGTAAAGAGGTTATTGAGAAAAGATTAAAGTCAATTACGGATTGGGCTATTATCTCTTTCTAAATCCTCCAGTTTAGTCTTAAGTCTAAGCATTTTATTTTAGTCCTCTTTCAATGACAAAACTTCCTCGGCAGCCTTAACTATATCCTGCCAAGAAAGACCGTATTTCCTCATAAGCTCATCTGGCTCCCCCGATTCACCAAAGACATCGCGGACCCCAATCCGATATACTGGCGGTCTCGCTTCTTTACAGGAAAAAGCCTCTAGAACTGCACTCCCCAGCCCACCAATAATGCTGTGGTCCTCAGCCGTGACGATAGCACCTGTCTCTTTAGCCGCATTATACAAAACTTCCACATCAAGAGGTTTAATAGTATGCATGTTTATTACTCTCGCCTTTATTCCCTGCGAGGCCAGAACATCGGCAGCTTTTAAAGATTGAGGAACCATTATTCCACAGGCAATAATGCTTAAATCATTCCCTTTTCTCAAAATATCGGCTTTACCGAGGACAAAGGGCGATTTTTCATCTGTAATAACGGGAATCTCCGGTCGTCCCAGTCTAATATACACAGGACCTTTGTATTCAATGGCAGCTCGCAGAGCTTTTTTGGTTTCAGGAGCATCAGCGGGAACAATGAGCGTCATATGAGGTATAACTCTCATTAAAGCTATATCTTCTATCGCCTGATGAGAAGAGCCATCTTTACCCATGGAGATTCCGCTATGAGTGGCAGTGATTTTAACATTGAGATTTGAATGGACGATGGTGTTTCTTACCTGATCATAGGCTCTGCCAGCGGCAAATATGGCCACCGTTGATACCACAGGGATAAACCCGGTAGTGGAAAGGCCGGCTGCTATTCCCATCATATTCTGCTCAGCAATTCCGACATTGAAGAACCTTTCCGGGAAAGCTTTAGCAAACCATGAAGTTCTCGTTGCTTTAGCAAGATCTGCACTGAGAACAACTATATTCTCCTTTTTCTTTCCTATATCAACCAATTCTTCACCAAACGCATCCCTTGTAGAGATCAATTGAGTTGAGCTCATAATATTTCCTTCCTCTTTTCTAATTCTGCTACAGCCTGAGCTGCAAGTTTCTTAGGAAGGCATTTGGCATGGTAATCATCGTTACCTTCCATAAGGGAAATTCCTTTACCTTTTACTGTCTCGGCGATTATGACAATTGGTTTCTTCCTGTTTTCCATTGACTTATCTAAAACATCAAGGAGGTCCTTTATGTTATGCCCATCGATCCCAAAGACATTCCAGCCAAAGGCTGTCCATTTGTCAGCTAAGGGTTCCATGGACATAACGTCTTCTTCTCTTCCATCATTTTGACCATGATTTCTATCAATCAAGGCAGTTATATTTACTACCTTATGGTGATTTGCAAACATAGCTGCTTCCCAGATCTCTCCCTCATTCAACTCCCCATCCCCTACCAAAGCATAGACATGATTATTCTTGCCAGCTAATTTCAATCCCAATGCCATTCCTACAGCAACAGGAAGGCCCTGGCCCAAGGAGCCCGTGGAAACTTCAACTCCAGGAGTCTTCCTGTTATCTGGATGACCTTGCAGTCTACTATTTATGTTCCGAAAAGTGCTTAGCTCCTCTTTCGGGAAGTATCCACTGAAAGCCAAAGTGGCATAAAAAGCTGGAGCAGCGTGTCCTTTACTTAAAACAAATCTATCTCTCTCTGACCAAGAGGGATTCTGGGGATTATGTTTAAGGTGGTGAAAATACAAAACTACGAGAATGTCTACACAGGAAAGAGAGCCCCCTAAGTGCCCTGAGCCCGCGTTACTTGTCATTTTAACAATTTCTTGGCGAACGGTGATGGCTTCTTTTTCCAGTTCTCTAACCAATTCGGTTGAATGTTTCACCACACTGACTCTCTCCTGTAACAAATTGCTCTCCATTCAATTAATTTTGCCGTATCTCTTTAGAAAGACACAGAGATCTTCTTGTGTGGGCAAAGAAGGGATCACTCCTCTCTTAGTCGCCGTCAATGCTCCTGCAGCATTAGCAAATCTTAAAATACTCTCCATTTTCTTGTCGTTGAGAGCAAACACATCTTCGCCCTCTTTAATTTTCTGCAGAAATTTTGCCAATATTCCCGAAGTAAAGCCATCACCACAACCTGTTGTGTCAACAGCACGAACTTTGTAACCCTCAACAGAAGCAAAATTTTTGCCATTGTTGAAAAAACTCCCCTCTCTCCCTCTGGTGACAACTACCATCTTGGGGCCATACTCTAAAAGGTTATCAGTTCCACGCTTTAGATCACTTGTTCCGGTTATGAATTCCAGTTCTTCGGTATTTACCTTAACCAAATCTGAATTATTTAATCCTTCAGTGATTCTTTGTTTTGCTTGATCTTTACTCTTCCACAAAGATAATCGTAAATTTGGGTCGTAAGAAATTACAAGCCCATATTTTTTGGCATACTCAAGAGCCTCCAAGGTAGCAGAGTAACTTGGTTCAGAAATCGTGCTG
>DAOVGK010000025.1 GCA_030672445.1 Candidatus Aerophobota bacterium | reverse complement strand
GAAGTAAGCTTAATCCCCGCCTGGCTCAGTTCCTCGAAAAGACCTTCCTCTCCGAAAACCAGCACCTTAGTGTTTTTTCTTTTAATTTTGTGGCCAAGATAAATAGCAGCTAGATAGGAGGATGGAAAAAGCTCTTCCAGACTTACCTCAATCCCCATTTGGGTAAGTTTTTTTTGAAAACCGGATCTACTCAGGGTGGAGTTATTAGTGAGAAAGGAGACTCGGTCTTTCCTTTTTCTGAGTTTGGATAGGGTCTCTTTTACCCCGGGAAGAAGCCTTTCCCCCCGGTAGATCACTCCATCTAAATCAAAGATGTAAAGACTCACTGACCACCTCCGATTCTGAGTGCCTCCAATTCCTCATCTTCTGCACGGTTTACTTCAACGTATTTTTCCCCTGTATGAGGGAATTGATAATACTTCACTTTTACCCTGGTTTGGGGAGCATCACTGTAACGACTGACTGCGGCAGCGGCCTTGAGGATAAGGTGTGGTTCTCCCCTTAAAAGTCCCACCGGCCCTGGGAAATCGACTACCTCAAGAAAAAAGTCGCCGGGGGTAGCCAGTTCGAGAATTTTTCTGTTTTCTTCTTTATTTCTGGCCACAATGAGCTTGGTGGTATTCTCCAGGCGAAAGTGTCTTCCCATTTTAAGAAGTTCGATCTCATTGAGATTGAGCTTTCCCCGGGCTAATAAATCCTTAACCCGTTTGGAGAAGACTGGATCGGTAAGCAGGCATCCTCCGGCCGGGGTGGGAAAGTCCGAGATTCCAAAAGATTCAGCCATTCTTAATTGAATCTCTCTACCCCGCCCTTTGATTCCAAGAAGCTTATCTCTTTTCACCCATCCCCTTTTTTCTGGAAAGGTGGGAGGTAAGTTTTTAGAGGTCAGGGGACGGAGAAGATAATCTCCCCAGCCCGACTCCTCATTTATTACATTAAGAGCCCATCTGCTCTGTGATTTCGGTCTTTCCCCCAAGACTTCCCCACTCACCAGAAATTGTGCTCCTATTTTTTGCATTAAGCGTGCTGCCTTCTTGACCATAAGAATATGGCAGTCAACGCAGGGATTAGCTCCCTTTCCAAAGCCATGGGGAGGTGAAAGGAGAAGGGAAAGAAGGTCTTCTCCTATATCTACGGTATGGAGGAGTATTTTTAGATTTTCGGCCGCTCTGGTTGCCTTTTTTCTATCAAAAAAGGGAGAGACAAAGCACACTCCCTCCATTTCAATTCCCTGTAGCTGCAAAAACTTTGTGGCCAGAATACTATCCAGGCCTCCTGAAAATAGACTTAGGGCCTTCAACTTATATTTTTTAGCTCCTCCTTAGTTAATGGTTTTCTTATTCCTTCCTCAGTCTCCACTACCACGGTTCCTTTTAGTATATCCTGGGCTATCACCTTCACCTCTTCCCCTTGGCAGCGAACAATTTCTCCTACCCGGGGCAGTCCTTTCTTTAAAACAGCGTAGGTAGGATATTCGAAATTCAGGCAGCAGCGAAGTCTTCCACATATTCCCGATATTTTGGAGGAGGTCAAAGGAAGGTTCTGTAGGCGTGCAGCCTCCAGGCTTACCGAATCGAGCTTTTCTTTATGTTTACCTAAAAATAAGGCACAACAAACAGGCCTACCACAAATCCCACAACCTCCAAAGAGCTGGGGCTCATCTCTTACTCCAATCTGCTGCATCTGTATCCTCACTTTAAAAATAGCAGCCAAATCCTTGACCAAGGCCCGAAAATCTACTCGCTCTTTGGCTATGTAGTAAAAGGTAATTCGGCTGATCTCTAAAGGGTACTTAGTGGCTATTAGTTTCATAGAGAGCTTGTGAGAAGAGATCTTCTCTAAAGCTATTCGGTACGATTTTTTCTCAATTTGGTGCCGACGTTCAAATTCCGCTCTGTCTTCCGGGGTCGCTTTTCTTATTTTTTCTCCGCCTAGAAGAGAAGCTTTTCCGCTACTTGGACAGATAAATTTTACCCTCCCTATTCCCATTCCTTCTCTCAGCGAGTAAAGACACCAATCTCCTTTCTCCAGATCCGTCTTTTTGGAGATTATGTGTACCATTCCACCTGTAGGATAAATTTCTATCCCTACCAGAGCCATTTTATGGTTCCTTCACCACTGTCATTGTGACTATTCAGCCTTATCATATTTCACCGCAGAGCACGCCGAGAACGCTAAAAGAGGCGAGTTTTGGTCAAGTTTGTCTTTTTGATTCATCTCTGTGCACTCTGCGATATTTGTGGTGAACAAGTTACCTATCATTTTACCTGGAGTTCGGTGAAATCAGCTATGGAGAGAAAAGTTTTTCCTATTTTACTCAAAAGAGAAAGACGATTTAATCTTAAGTTTTGGTCTTCGCTCATTACTAAAACTCCCTCAAAGAAGTCATGAATTGAGTGCGTCAAAGTAGAAAGGATTTGATAGGCGTGCGGATAACTTTGTTCATTTAACAATTTTTCAACTTGGAGTTCGATCTTTTTCCAGTGGAGATAAAGATTCCTTTCCTCTTTTTCTTCCAAAAGCTCTTCTCTTACGTGTTCAGGAATCCTGAGCCTCCATTCTTTGGCTTGCTTTAAGATGTTGACCAACCTCACGATGGCTATTACCTCTTCTTTGAATTCTGATCTGGTGGCAGCACTGCGAAGAGCATCCCCTCTTTTAACCACATCAACAACATTGTCGAAACCAGCCTTTAAGACAGCTTTAACCTGCTCTGTTTTAACTTCTCTCTCTTTGAGAATCCCGACAATTCTTGCCCGGAGGAATTCTTTAACTTTGAGATCAATGCCGGTGATTTTTTCTCGGTAAAGCTTTAAAGACTCTCTAATCAGGTAGTCTAAACTAATTTGCC
Source organism: Candidatus Aerophobota bacterium (assembly GCA_030672445.1). The sequence goes on along the minus strand of DAOVGK010000025.1, from coordinate 6,018 downwards.
ATTCCTTATCTAAAATTATCTCAACTATTCCCTGTGCCTCTCTTCGTAAACCCCAGGGGTCCCCTGCTCCGGAGGGAATAAATCCGGCCCAGAAGGAACCTACCAGGGTGTCAACCTTGTCGGTTAAAGCAAGGGTTGCTCCTTCCTCTGTGTGAGGAAGTCCATCTCCACTAAAGCGAGGCATTCTGTGTTCTAGAATGGCCTGAGCCACCTCCAAATCTTTTCCAGATTGAAGGGCGTATTCCTGCCCCATTACTCCATGCAGAGAGGGAAATTCCTTAACCATCTGGGTAACTAAATCCGCCTTACAAAGATAGGCTGCTTCCTTTGCCTTTTCCTTAATTTTCTTACTCTGTTCCAGATGAGAGGCGATTCTATCAGTAAGCTTTACCAGCCTCATCGTTTTATCATAATAACTACCCAGTTTTTCCTGAGCAATCATCTCTTTAAGTTCTGACACCCTTTTGTCTAAAGGAGTCTTTTTATCCTCCTCAAGAAAAAACATGGCATCGGTTAAGCGTGCGTGAAGTACTCTACGATTACCCTCCACCACCTCTTCTAAGTGATCTTTATTACCTTCCCTTACTCCCACAAAATAGGCAAGGCTTTTTTCCCCATCTCCTACTGAGAAATGCTTCTGATAATCTCTCAAGCAAGCTTTCAGGACAGGCTGAGGAAGAGAGAGAAATCTTTGATCAAACTCTCCTATAAATAAAGTAGGATACTCAACCAGATAGACTAGTTCCTCCAAAAGATCCTCATCCTCATAAATTTTTGCCCGGGGATAAGTTTTTCTTAAGGAAGAGATTATTTTTCTTATCTGTCTAAGGATTAGCTTTTTGCGTTCCTCCGGGTCCACTATAACGTAATTTTTTTTCAAAAGGAGAAAGTATTCCTGAGGGGTAGGTACCGAGAAATAAGAAGGAGAAAGGAAACGATGCCCTCTCGCTTTTCTATGCGAGGAAATTCCGGCTATCTTGAATCTTACCATCTTTTCCCCAAACAAAGCTAAAATAGATCTAACAGGCCGTCCAAATGAAAAATCTTCTCTTCCCCATCTCATAGATTTAGGAAAATGTATAGATCTGATGAGCTCACAGAAAAGGGAGGAAAGAAGCTTCTCTGTGGGTTGACTAATTTTCTTTCTTTTTATGTAAACATAGCTTCCTTTTTCTAGTTTTTCTATCCCCAGATCTTCTTTTTTCATCCCTTTAGCTTTTAGGTAAGCTCTGCCTTTGGGGGTAAGTTTTCCAGCCTCATCAAAAACCATGATTTGAGGAGGACCCATTTCCTTGTCAAAACGTGGTCTCTGGCGAGAGGATAGACCCACTACCTGAAAGACCAGCCGTTGAGAACTGCCGAAAGTATTGATTCTTTCATAATCCAAATAGGCTGAGGTAAAAAGTTCCTCCCCTTTTTCTTTAAGCTGCCTGAGAGCCTCACCAACGAAAGAGGGTGGTAGGTCCTCTACCCCTATCTCTAACAATGCTGTCTTAGGCACCTAATCTCCTCTTTGAAAAATTCTCTGAAGATTCCTTTCTGCTAAGTCCCTGAGCCATCAGAAATTGGCGAACCCGATTTCTGAAGGTAAAGACTAGCGCATCTATTAGCCAGGCGACGTACTCTTTTGATGTGTCTTTCCCTTTCGGCAACTCCCAGGGCCCCTCGAGCATCTAGTAGATTAAAGGTATGAGAGCACTTGAGGACATAGTCATAGGCTGGCAGGCAGAGTCCCTTTTGAAGAAGCCTTTTTGCTTCGGCCTCATAGATCCCGAAAAGTTTAAATTGAGTGGAGGCCTCCACCTCCTCAAAATTATAGCGGGAAAATTCCACTTCACTTTCATATTGAAGATCTTTGTATTTAATGTGAGAATTCCACTGGAGCTCCCACACATTTTCCACCCTTTGCAGGCACATTCCTATGCGCTCCAGACCATAGGTGAGCTCAACGGAGATCGGTTTCAGATCAAATCCTCCTGTCTGCTGAAAATAGGTAAACTGGGTAATTTCCATACCGTCCAATCTCACTTCCCATCCCAAGCCCCATGCTCCCAGAGTGGGAGATTCCCAATCGTCCTCAATGAATTTAATATCATGATGAAGAGGTTCAATGCCTAATTTTTTGAGGCTTTCTAGATAGATAGGCTGGATATCATCAGGGGAGGGCTTGAGAATTACCTGGTATTGATAGTGGAGTCGCATCCGATTAGGATTTTGCCCATAGCGTCCATCAGTCGGACGTCGGGATGGCTCCACATAGGCCACTCTCCAGGGCTGGCGCCCCAGGACCCTTAGAAAGGTGGCCGGGTTGAAAGTTCCTGCTCCCTTTTCCACATCGTAAGGTTGAAAGATCAAACAACCCTGTTTTTTCCAGAAATCCTCTAAAGTAGATATAATATCCTGAAAGTTCATTCTCAACTATGAGGTAGTTCTATTTTCTCTCAAGCTCTTATTTCGAGCTTTTACTTTAAATGCTGTCTGTATGGCGCCGAGTCCGATTAATTATAGTGAGTCGACCATGAAAAGTCAAGGATATCTCGGGACTCTTCCCCTCCGTCGCTGTATATCGACTTTGGATTGTTTCTGCTCGTCTTCTCGTATCGGGAAAGACGTGAAACTCCTCGCTCCGCTCGTCAGACAACACGTCTTTCTTCTTCCTCAACTCGAAGACTCGTTAAGGTGGCTGATATAAGGCTCCTTTGGGGAAAGTCCCTCGATACACGTATAAGTCTTTTCCTGAGGAATCAAGAAAGTTAGCAACTTGGAATCGTGATGGATAAGGTAACAGTTTTTTGATTGTACGGGAAAATCTGGTTAAGGCAAGGTGAAATCTACCTTTTTACAAATCCGGTATTTTTTCGTATAATAATTTGGTCCTGGTGATTAGTTTATTGGGTAAAGGAGGATGAGGTGATGAATAAACCGCAGGTTTCCATAGCTAAATGCCAGAAGATTCATGGTTATAAGAGTGTGAGGAAAGCAGTTAAGAAATCTCTTGATCTAATTGGAGGGCTGGATAGCTTAGTTTCACCAGGCGACAGGGTCTTGGTGAAGCCGAACCTCATTGGACCCTATCACTACACCACGGGAGCAACAACAAGTCCCCATGTGATTAGAGCTCTATGTGAGCTGGCAAAAGAGGCAGGAGCGCGGAAAGTAACTATAGCTGAAGGGTCCGCTGTAGGGTCCAAAATGGAGGAGGTCTTTGCCGTTACAGGACTAAAAGAGCTTTCCACTAAAATAGGAGCAGATCTGATCAACTTGAAAAAAAACAAAACAGTCTACATGGGAATACCCAATGGGAAGGTCTTTAGGAGATTGAAAATTCCCGAAGCGGTTATGGAAGCTGATGTAATTATTAATGCTCCGGTAATGAAAACTCATGATGTCTTTCCGGCCACCTTAGGGCTGAAAAATATGAAGGGGGTGCTTCAGGAAAAAGATAAAAAGAGATTTCACAAATGGGGACTGGCCCAATCTATTGTGGACTTAAATAAGCTAGTTTTACCTCAGATTACCGTCTTAGATAGTACCGTAGCTATGGAAGGAATGGGACCTGCTCGTGGAACTCCGGTAAATCTCGGAATAATTATCTCTTCTTTTGATACTGTGGCTGCCGACTCGGTAGCAGCGGCCGTGATGGGGATCGATCCCTTGGAGATAGAATATGTAAGATTAGCTTTTGAGCAAGGATTGGGATGTGCTGACCTTCCTCGGATCGAGGTGGTAGGTCTTGGCATCGAGGAGGTAAGAAGACCCTTTAAACGGCTGAAATTAGATTTTAGGGCCTACAGAGAAAAAGGAATTGAAATTTATGAAAAGGGTGCCTGTAGTGGCTGTAGAAACACCATGCAAGCCTTTATTGCTGATTACATGGAAGGCAGAGGTAGGCTTAGTCTTCTTGATGGCTATACCCTGATCTTTGGTCAGCAGGTTAAGATTCCGGATAAATTTGAGGGAAAGTTGGTCAATATTGGCCTCTGCACCAGAAAATTTCGAGAAAAAGGTGGCTACATTCCAGGCTGTCCTCCTCATCCCCATGATCTGGTAGCTTTCTTTGAGGGTAGATAAAGGTGTCGATGACCTCCGGCTTGTGTTATTACCACGATGGGCTAAAATATAAATTAAGGAGGTACCTACGTGGACGATGAAAAAGATTTTCGGAGAATGATTGACGATCTTAAATCTTACGTGGAGGGCTTGGAAAAAGGCTTTGATAGATTCTTAAAAAGACATTATTCCATTATAGAGAAAATAAAGAGTTCAAAGCCCATCAAGGAATTTTATGGATCGGAATTAAAGCCTTATATTCAGCGGCTTGCAGAAGTGGGAAAGAAGTTAGAAGAAATTATAAAATAGAGTGATATTCTCTAAGGACAGGTCAAGATGTCTTTGGAAGAAGAAATTGGCAGGCTCTTAAAGAAGCATGGACTCACTTTGGCCATTGCCGAATCAGCCACCGGAGGCCTGTTGACTCACCTGATAACCAATGTTTCCGGGAGTTCCGAATATTGTGAAGGAGGTATGGTTACCTACAGCAACCGCATGAAAGAAGAAGAACTAGGCGTTAAAGAGGGAACTTTAAAGAAGCACGGAGCGGTAAGTTCTCAGGTTGCCAAAGAGATGGCCTCTGGAATAAGAAGAAAAAGAGGTGTCGATATAGGCCTATCAACCACCGGTATAGCTGGTCCCACTGGAGCTACACCGGAAAAACCAGTGGGATTATTTTATATTGGGCTCTCCTCCAAACAGGGGACTCTTTCCAGGAAATGTCAGTTTCAGGGAACGAGACTTCAGAATAAGCAAAGTGCGGTGGAGCAAGCTCTCTCAATGTTGAAACACCATCTGTTGAATTACTCTCCTTAAGGACACCAATTATGGAAGAAAAACACGTGGTTACCTCTTTTCTTGAATACGATAATAAAATCTTAATCCTGAGAAGAAGCCAAGCGGTGGGTACCTACCAGGGAAAATGGGCCGAGGTGAGCGGATACATAGAGAAAGGAAACACCCCCTTTGAGCAGTCACTGGAAGAAATAAAAGAAGAAACAGGTCTTTCTCAGGTCGATCTTGAGCTAATAAAAAAAGGCGAGGTATTGGAAGTTGTGGACGAGGATCTGGGAAGAAAATGGATCGTTCATCCTTACCGATTTCGAGTTAAAGACCCTACCAGGCTCAGAATCGATTGGGAACACAAGGAAGCAAAATGGATACTTCCGCAAGATATTGTTAAATATTCTACCGTGCCAAAATTGAAAGAGACCTGGGAAAGGGTGAAGAATGAAAACTGATGTTGTGGATGAAGTTGCCAGGCGAATTGAGAAGATTAAGGCTGATCGCCTACATGGAGCCAGCTATCTTTCTAGACAAGCTCTAGAAGTGTTGAAATTAGTGATAGAAAAGGGTTCAGACTCAAAGGAGAGCTTTCTTGAACGACTAAAGAATGTTGGAGCAAGGCTCATAAAGGCGCGCCCTGGCATGGCTCCTATAGCCAATATCACAGCGCGGCTCATCTATGAAGTATTCCAGGTCTCTAAGGAAAAAGAACTCGATTCCTTAAGAGATCTTGCTTATTCTAAAACAGAGGAGCTTGAAAGATCTTCTAAACTTTGCCTTGAAAAAGCAGCCACTCGTGGAGCCGAAATAATCGAAGACAATGATAGGATAATGACTTGCAGCTACAGCTCAACCATTAAAGAGGTCTTTAGGATGGCCCATCGATGTGAAAAAAATGTTCGGGTTTGGGTTTTAGAATCCAAGCACAAAGATAAATCCTACGGTAAAATAATGGCGGAGGAGCTTTGCCGACAGAAAATTTTTGCTCACATTGTTCCCGATGTTGCCATAAAGGATTGTATGAGTGAGGTAAGGAAAGTCTTGGTGGGTGCTGATTCTGTACTTCGGGATGGTGGCCTCATTAATGGCATGCCTACCTATGAGCTTGCCCTGTCAGCTAAAGGCAAACTACCATTTTACGTAGTTTGTGAGACGCTCAAATTTAATCCCCGAGTCAGTAGC
>DAOVGK010000030.1 GCA_030672445.1 Candidatus Aerophobota bacterium | reverse complement strand
GGTCTTCTCAATCAAATCTTCAGTTAACTGCTCTAATTTGGCCCGAGTGAGGGTCAGGGTCAGGTGCTTAGGACCACTTTGATCCGCGGTAATAAAGGGTAGATTTATCTGGGTTTCCAGACTGGAGGAAAGTTCGCATTTGGCTTTCTCTGCCGCCTCCCTAAGCCTCTGTAGAGCCATCTTATCTTCTCTTATGTCTATGCCGCTTTCCTTCTTGAATTCTTCTGCCGCCCAGTCCGCCACTTGCTGGTCGAAGTCATCTCCTCCCAAATAGGTATTTCCATTAGTGGAAAGAACTTCCACTACATTATCCCCTACATCCAGAATGGAAATATCAAAGGTTCCCCCACCTAAGTCATAGACTGCTATTTTCTTTTCTCCCTTTTTTTCCAATCCATAGGCCATAGCTGCTGCCGTAGGCTCATTAATGATACGCTCTACCTTAAGACCAGCAATAGTACCGGCATCTTTAGTGGCCTGGCGCTGGCTATCACTAAAATAAGCAGGAACAGTAACTACTGCTCGCTCTACCTTTACTCCCAGATGCTGCTCGGCTGTCTGTCTCATCTTCTGGAGGGTACGGGCTGAAATCTCCTGAGGTAGAAATTCTCCTTTGTTTACCTTCACTTGGACTCTACCTTGAGAATCTTTTATTAAATCATAAGAGATTCTTTTCTTTGCCTTCCCTACGGCTGACTCATCGAACCTGCGACCCATCAGTCTTTTTATGGAATTGACTGTATTCTCAGGGTTAGTTATAGCCTGTCTTTTAGCTGGCCCACCTACTAACATCTCTCCTTTATCGGTGAAGGCAACTATGGAAGGGGTTGTTCGGGAGCCCTCTTGATTAGGGATAACCACAGGCTCATCCCCCTCTATTACTGCCACACAGGAGTTGGTGGTACCCAAATCAATACCAATTATTTTCTTAGTTACTTTTTTGTTACCCATAAATAAACCTCCTTTATAGTGATCAGAAATCGGTGATTAGGGTAAGATCCAATCCGTCCTGATCACTTATCTTTACTTTTATCTTTTATCTTTTATCTTTTTTTCTTTCACCTCTTACTTTTCACCCTTCACCTTTTACCTTCTTTTCTTCACTTCTCTTATTTACCTTAACCATAGCTGGTCTTAAAATTTTATCGTTCAGCTTATAACCTTTTCTCATCTCCTCCACGACTAAATTATCCGGATATTCGGCCAGATCCACACTCATAAGCGCCTCATGAAAATGGGGATTGAACTCCTCACCCTTTGCCTTAATCTCCTGGAGCCCCTGCCTCTGAAGTACACCTCTTAGCTTGGCAAGAATCATCCTCATCCCCTCTACCAGACTGGCAAGGTTCTTTGACTGTTGGCTTGAGTCCACTGCTCTTTCCAAATCGTCCAAGACAGGCAAAAATTGCTTGATTAGATCCTCAGTGGACCAACTAACCATCCTTTCTCTTTCTTTTTGGCTGCGACGTTTATAATTCTCAAATTCCGCCTTTAATCGCTTAAGATAATCCAGATACTCACCTGCTTCCTTATCTGTTGACCTTAGCTCCTCCTTCACTGCTTTGAGCTGGCTACGAAGGGAGGCAATTTCCTTTTTAGCATCCTTAAACTTTTTTTCTTTGGTGGTGAGTTTAACTTTTATCTCTAAATATTTCTTTTCGTAATTTACACTCTCTTTATTTTTCTGAGAACTCATTCTCTTGCCTCTCTACACCTAATTTTATCCTTAAGCTGGTTTATTCTTTTGAAAGAAAGCGGTTTTTCTCTTCCCTCTTCTGCACTGGCTGCTGCACAGGCTACCGCAAGAGCTGACATCTCCTTTAAACTTAATCCTCGGGAGAGTCCCACAGCAAAACCCCCCACCAGAGCATCTCCTGCTCCTATGGTATTCAGAGGCTTTATTTCAGGAGGAGACACCATAAGCAGCCTCTTTTTTTCCATCACCATAACCTCATCCTTCCCTCGGGAGACAACCACAAGCTGAACATATTTTTTAACAAGAGCCCTTGCCTCGTGAATTAAATCCTCTTCAGACTCACATCTTTTTCCGATAAGATCCTCCAACTCTTTTTTATTGGGCTTAAGCATAAAGGGCCTAGCCTCAAGCCCCTGTTTGAGAGGCTCACCTCGGGTGTCCAGAATAGGGATAATGTCCTCCTTTTCCCGGTAGGCTAAACGAATTAAGGAATTGTAGATGCTCTCGGATACTCCTGGGGGGATGCTTCCAGAAAAAACTACCACTCTCGCCTTTTTTACTAGATCTCCAATTTTTTCCTTTAGTCTTTTTATTTCAGAAGGAAAAATCCGGGGACCAGCCTCCACCAAGTGAGTCTGGCTGTGGGTTACCGGATCAAGAATGGTCAAATTCAGCCTACTTTCTTCCTTTATGGGAACAAAGTCGGAAGCTATACCCTCCTTTTTTAATCTCTCCTTTATAAACCCTGCACTACGGCCTCCCAGCCAGCCAGTGGCTAAAGTTGGCTCGCCCAAAGTTTTAGCTACCCGGGAGACATTTATTCCCTTTCCCCCTGCCACCCTTACTCTCTCTTTTTCTACCAGATTGACCCTAGCCACTCCAAAATCGGGTATCTCAACTACCCGATCCAAGACGGGATTAAGGGTGACAGTAAGAACCATATCAGCCTTAATTCTATAAAAAATTAGCCGATTGTCAAGCTTGACAAAGAAAGCACCCTACCCTATTATATGGTGTAAGAATTCACTCTTTTAGCATAAAGAGAAGCTAAATGCATGAGGCTATGTTTTATGAGGAGTTGGAAGATGGAAAAGTAATCTGCCAGCTCTGCCCTCATTACTGCCGGATAGAAGATGGCAGAAGAGGAATCTGTGGAGTGAGGGAAAACCGGGAAGGAAAACTCTACAGCTTGGTTTATGGAAAGGTAGTATCATCAGCCATAGACCCCGTAGAAAAAAAGCCTCTCTATCATTTCTATCCTGGCTCGGATGCTTTTTCTTTGGCTACGGTGGGATGTAATCTGAGGTGCCGTAATTGTCAAAATTACAGTATTTCTCAGCTTCCCAGAGAGAGAGGAGAAATTGAAGGAAGGGATTATACCCCTGAATCTATCGTTTCCCAAGCCAAAAGATCTGGATGTAAGAGCATCGCTTATACCTATACAGAGCCTACTATTTTCTTTGAGTTTGCTTATGACACATCCAAGCTAGCCCAAAAAGAGCTCATCAAAAATATTTTTGTTACCAATGGATACATGAATAAGGAGGTTTTGCTAAAAATAAGTCCCTATCTGGATGCAGCCAATGTGGATTTGAAGTCCTTCAGTGAAAGCTTTTACCGAAAAAACTGTGGGGGTAAGCTCACCCCGGTGCTGGAAACCTTAAAACTTATGAAGAAAATGGGGATCTGGCTGGAGGTAACTACCCTCATCATTCCCACCCTGAATGATTCTACGGAGGAGTTAAAAAGATTAGCTGAATTTATAGTCAATTTAGGACCAGATACTCCCTGGCATCTCAGCCGATTTTATCCCACTTATAAACTAAATGATCTTCCCTTCACCTCTACAGAAACTCTTCATCTAGCTCACCAGATTGGTCTGGAGGCAGGCTTAAGATATGTTTACACAGGAAATGTTCCTGGAGATGAGGGTGAGAACACTCACTGCTACAACTGTGGCAGAGTGCTTATTCAACGCTATGGATACAGAATAGAGAAATTTTATCTTGAGGAGGATAGGTGTAAATTCTGTCAGGCTAAGATAGATGGAGTGGGGATGGAAAGATGAAATACCAAGTCAACATCGGATTAGAAGTTCATGTGGAGCTTTCAACTGAGAGCAAGCTTTTCTGTGGGTGTAGCACCAAATTCGGAGCACCACCTAATAGCCAGACCTGCTCCATATGCCTGGGTCTACCGGGAGTACTTCCCGTCATTAACAAAAAGGCTGTAGAATATGTCCTTTCCACAGCTTTAGCTTTAAACTGTAAAATCAGCCGCTTCTGTAGATTCGCCAGGAAGAATTACTATTATCCAGACCTACCCAAGAATTATCAGATCTCCCAATATGATGAACCCCTGGCCAGAGACGGGTATCTGGAGTTTGAGGTAAACAGCAAGCTAAGAAGAGTTGAGATTGAGAGAGTTCACCTGGAAGAAGACGCCGGCAAGCTCATTCACGGGGAAGATACCCAAAACCTCGAAGATAGGAAGGGGAGTTTTGTTGACTATAACCGAGCCGGGATTCCCTTAATGGAGATTGTGAGCCAGCCTGAGCTTCATTTCCCCGAAGAGGCCTATCAATATTTAGTTAACCTCAAAAGGATTCTGCGCTATTTAGAGGTCAGCGATTGTAACATGGAAGAGGGATCTTTGCGCTGCGATGCTAATATCTCAATTACTCCTGCGCGAGAAAAGTTGGGAACCAAGGCAGAACTTAAAAACATGAATTCTTTCAAAGATTTAAAAGATGGGCTTGAGTCAGAAGTAAAAAGGCAGTCAAGTCTTCTGGATAGAGGAGAAAAGGTTATCCAGGAGACTCGTCTATGGGATCCTAAGAAAAAGAGAACAAAAGGAATGAGAAGTAAGGAAGAAGCACACGATTACCGATATTTTCCTGAACCTGATCTTCTGCCTGTCGAGGTGAATAAGGAATGGAAGGAGAATTTAAAGGCAGAGCTTCCTGAACTTCCCCTTAGGCGATACCAAAGGTTCATAAAAGATTACGGCCTTCCTCCTTATAATGCGGGAGTTCTTACCGATGCCAAAGATCTGGCTGACTATTTTGAGAAATGTGTGGTGGATTTTCCCCATCCTAAAGGGGTGAGTAACTGGATAATGGGGGAGTTTCTGAGGCTGGTTAAAAAAGCCAATCTTCCCATACCCCAGGTCAAAGTAAGCCCTGAACAGATAGGTAGCCTGCTGGCACAGATGAAAGAGGGAACCTTAAGTGGGAAACTAGCTAAACTTGTTTTCGAAGAGATGTTCAAAACAGGAAAGGCCCCAGAAAAGATAATCGAGGAGAAAAAACTTGTGCAGATCACCGACGAGCTCAAATTGACAAATATAGTGGAAGAGGTGACAAAAGAAAACCAGGGTGCGGTGAATGACTTTAAAAAAGGTAAAAAAGAAGCCTTGAGCTTTCTAGTGGGACAGGTAATGAAAAAAACGAAAGGGAAAGCCAGCCCCCAAGTGGTGAATAAACTGTTAAAAGAAAGAGTAGGTTCTCTTTAGCACCCCGCCCTGTTCTCGAGGCGCAATTATATAGGGAGCATTGATGAAGAAAGATCTTCTCTCCATTGCGGATTTAAGTAAAGATGAGATCCTCCATCTTTTTGAACTCTCAGATTACCTGAGAAATCTATTAGAAAAAGGAAGGTTTTATCACCCCCTGCGAGGTAAAACGCTGGGAATGCTCTTTCGTAAACCTTCTACCCGCACCCGTCTCTCCTTTGAAGTGGGTATGTATCAACTGGGTGGATGCGCTATATTCCTTTCCTCTCAAGACCTTCAGCTAGGAAGAGGAGAAACCATCGAGGATACAGGCAAAATCTTTTCCAGATATATAGATGCCATTATGATAAGAACATTTGATCAGAAAGAAGTAGTAAAAATGGCTGAATCCACCAGTATCCCTGTGATCAATGGCCTTACCGATCTTCTCCATCCCTGTCAAGCTCTATCCGATTATTATACTCTCTGGAAGAGAAAAATTGACTTGGAAACCATAAAATTTGTCTACGTGGGGGATGGGAACAATGTCTGTAACTCTCTTCTTCTGGGGGCAGCCCAATTAGGAGTGGACATGGTTGTCTCTAATCCCGAAGGATATGATGCAAACCCAGAGATAATGGAGAGAGCCAAAAAAATTAGTAATGGGAAGATAGTGATCCAGAGAGACCCTTTAAAGGCGGTGCAAGGGGCGGATATCATCTACACCGATGTCTGGACAAGCATGGGTAAAGAACCAGAAAAAAGGGTGCGCAAAAGGATTTTCCAGCCCTATCAGGTCAATGAGAACCTCCTGAGGAGGGCTAAAAAAGATGTTCTGGTAATGCATTGTCTTCCCGCACACAGAGGCGAGGAGATTACCTCTGAGGTTATGGATAGTAGTCAAAGCATCGTCTTTGAGCAGGCGGAAAATCGCCTGCATTTACAAAAAGCCATACTGGTGGAGCTATTGAGTTAACCATGGGTTGCGCTGTTCGGGTTGCGCTGTTCTCGAGGTGCAACTTTTATGTCATAGAATCATTAGGTAGATACTCAGTGAACCCCGTCATCGCGAGCGAAGCAATCTTGGTAGTCGCCGGTAGCCGCAGGCTTCAGCCTGCGTAAAACCTTAGCCTGCGTTTATGCGCACCCTAAAGGGTGCGGCTACCCGCTCTGCTCCTCGCAGTCAACAACATAGAACGTCCTTCACTGAATATTTACATCATTAGGGAAGACATTGGAATACCGTGATCTTCATTCGTGGGAAGTGAGTCCTGAGGAGGGGGTTCAGATTCATGGAATACGCCAGAGTATCGAGACTACCCGAGCCTCTTCGTAGGGCTCATCTTCTCGTTAATAGATTGAGAAAGGAATTTAACTATTCACCGCGGAGATCGCAGAGTGCGCAGAAATGAATCAAAAAGAAAAACTTAATGAAATAACAGAAAAAATTATTGGGTGTAGCTATAATAATTTTCCTGATTCTTAGCGTTCTCAGCGTGCTCTGCGGTGAAATATGATAAGGCTGAATAATTACAAAGGAATATAACTATGAGAAAAATTAAAAAAATTGTTTTAGCCTATTCCGGAGGATTGGATACCTCAGTAATCCTTTACTGGCTTAAGGAAAAATATGGGGCTGAGGTCATCACTTATACCGCTAACCTGGGACAGGGTCAATCACTTGACTTTATAAAGGAAAAGGCTGAGAGAACAGGGGCGGCCAAAGCTTACGTAGAGGATCTCAGGGAAGAATTCTGTGAGAAGTATGTTCTTCCAGCTCTGCAGGCAGGAGCACTTTATGAGGGAAAGTATCCTCTGGCCACAGCCCTGGGGCGTCCCCTCATTGCTAAAGGACTGGTGGAACTGGCTGAGAAAGAAAGAGCCGAGGCTATTGCCCACGGATGCTCAGGAAAAGGAAACGACCAGGTAAGATTTGAAGTAACGGCACGAGCATTAAATCCTGAAATTATCATCCTGGCCCCCCTACGAGAATGGGAATTAAGCTCAAGGGAAGAAGAAATACGATATGCTCAACAGCACAGCATTCCCGTCAAGGTGAGTGAGGAATCCCCTTATTCTATTGACAGAAACTTATGGGGAGTAAGTATTGAATGTGGAATTTTGGAGGATGCCTGGCAGGAGCCCCCTGCACAAGCCTATCAGATAACCTGTCCTCCTCAAAAAGCACCGCATAAACCCACTTATTTAGAGATTGAACTTAAGGAAGGGGTTCCCTCAAAGTTAAATGGTAAAACC
>DAOVGK010000008.1 GCA_030672445.1 Candidatus Aerophobota bacterium | reverse complement strand
CAGTTCTGATTTATGGAAAATGATGAATTTTTTCAAACAAAAGACTGGTTTTTGGCTATCGCAGAATAAAAAAGGAACAAAATGGCAAAAAGATTTTTATGACCATGTTCACCGGAAAGAAGATGATTTAAAGAAGCACATAATCTACATTCTGGATAATCCAGTAAGAAAAGGGTTAGTCTCTGATTGGAAAGATTATCCTTCCAAGGGGTCGCTGGATTTTAGCTTGGAAGATATTATTTCATGAGACGCAGGATAAATCCTGCGGCTACGAATGCAAAAAAGCAAATTTTTTTGATACTACCAAGCGGAGATTAAGGAGGATAGTTATGAGAGAAGAGAAGATGAAAGCTCTGGATATAGCCAGGCAGCAGATTGAGCGCCAATTTGGCAAGGGATCACTCATGCGCCTGGGGGAAAGAGCGGCCAGAATGGATGTAGAAATAATTCCTACAGGGAGTATTGCCCTGGATGCGGCTCTGGGTATAGGAGGGCTTCCCCGGGGAAGAGTGGTGGAGATATTTGGTCCTGAAGGGGGTGGTAAAACTACTCTGGCCTTGCATGTCGCTGCTGAAGCTCAAAAAATGGATGGAATAGTTGCCTTTATTGATGCGGAGCACGCCTTAGATCCTACCTATGCTAAGAATTTGGGGGTGGATATGGAAAACCTTCTCATCTCTCAACCTGACTCTGGAGAGGAAGCTCTGGAGATAGCTGAGCTTTTAGTCCGCAGTAATGCCATAGATTTGATCATCATAGACTCAGTGGCTGCTCTGGTTCCCCGAGCCGAGCTGGAAGGGGAAATGGGTGACTCCCATGTTGGCCTTCAGGCAAGACTTATGTCTCAAGCACTTCGTAAGTTAACCGGAGCCATAAGCAATTCTAAGACCTGCACCATTTTTGTCAATCAATTGAGGATGAAGATTGGAGTGATGTTTGGCAATCCGGAGGTAACCCCGGGAGGCCGAGCCCTCAAGTTTTATGCGAGCATAAGAATAGATATTCGAAGGAAAACATCTTTGACCAGGGGGGATACGCAGATAGGTAACAGAACTAAGATCACTGTGGTTAAGAACAAGCTTGCTCCACCTTTCAGGAAGGCCGAGTTTGACCTACTTTTTGGAGAGGGGATCTCTCAGGAGGGAAGCATTTTGGATCTCGGAGAAGATCTTGGCATTCTTAAAAAATCGGGAAGCTGGTATTCTTATGGAGATACCCAATTGGGACAGGGAAAGGAAAGTGCCCGAGAGTTTCTTAAGGATGTAAAAAATGCTTCTCTCAGGAACGAAATTGAGCGAAAGATCAGGGAAAAATTGGGTATTATGAGAAAAAGGAAGGAGATGGTTAAGGCTAAGGTTGGCTAAAACCGCACCGATTGAAGCAGAATGAATAAGATCAGAAAAATATTAATTCTCCTTGCCCCTTTACTCCTGTTCGCTCCTCCGGCAAAGGCTTATCAAGATTATGGAGTCGAGAAGGTAAGATTTCACTCCTATCTCACCTATACCCGGGTAGTTCTGGAGGTATCCGGCGAAGTTGGTTACATCATCAGGGATCTAACTAATCCTCCCCGATTGCTGATTAACCTTTATCCAGCTAAGCTTACTTCCTTTGAGCGAAAAATTGATATAAGGGATAGATTTATCAGGCGGCTTCGTCTCTCACAGGATAGTGAACACGTGACCAGGGTAGTCCTGGATTTAATGAATTCAGAGTATACCTATGATATCTTTTCTCTGAAGTTTCCTCATCGCCTGGTTATCGAGGTAAAAAGTCCAAGGGAAGATCCCATAGCGGATCTATTAAAACCACGAGAATTTCCTTACTCTTCATCTGAATCGGTTTCGGAGGAAAACCTCCGAGTTTATAAAGTAATATTAGATCCTGGACACGGAGGGGAAGATCCAGGAGCAATTGGCTCCACCGGTTTAAAAGAGAAAGAGGTTAGTCTTGCTGTGGCCTTGGAGGTAGCCAATCTTTTAAAGGGTGAAGCAGGGATTGACGTTTATCTAACCAGGACGGATGATCGTTTTATTCCTCTGGATCAGAGGACGGAGATGGCTAACCAATGGGGAGGGGATCTCTTTGTGTCCATTCATGCCAATGCTGCTTTTAACCAGAAGGCAAGCGGTATAGAGACTTTTTTTAATTCCCGCTACCTGTATGGAGAAGGGGCAGCAGAAGTGGCGGCCAGAGAAAATGTTCCTCTGGGAGATGATAACGTTTCAGGGGAAGTTAAGGCTATTCTCTGGGATTTAATGCAGGATCGATATCGAGACGAAAGCAACGAACTATCCCATTTTGTGCAGAGGCAATTATACCAGGCCACATACCTCGAAGATAGAGGAGTAAAATCAGCCGGATTTTATGTCCTAAGAGGAGCGGCCATGCCCGCTATTTTAGTTGAGATAGGATTTGTCTCCAATCCCTGGGAGGAGCAAAAACTAAGGAAAGAGGAATTTAGGAAAAAAATTGCTCTGGGCATCTTCAGAGGAATAAAAGATTACCTTGAAAGTTATAATGAGAGATTAAGTAGGTAAACCCCGTTAGATGATTACTATCTAACGGGGTGAATGAGAGGCTAAGTTGGTTTCACGCAAAAATAGAAAGAGGAGAAAATATCTTTTAGTTTATATTCTCGTGGTAGTAGGGGTCTTTATGGGGGGAGTATTGGTAGGTCCATACTTGAGAGAAAAGGGATATCAGATTAAAGATTGGGTCATTCAGCCCCGCCTTCCTAGAGAGATGAGGGTAGTGAAACTATACTTTTCTGATCCCCAAGCAGAACATCTAATCCTTGAGGAAAGGAAAGTAGTAGCCCTACCTCATATGAGTGAGGAGGCTAAGGAAATATTGAAAGAATTAATTAAAGGTCCTCTTGATAGCTCCCTTAAGCCGACCATTCCCCTTCAAACAGAGGTGGAAAATGTTTATGTGAAGGATGACTGTTTCTATGTAAATTTTTCTTCTTCTTTAAAGGAGAAGCATCCGGGAGGATCTAGTGGGGAACTACTTACTATATACTCCATAGTTAATACCCTCCTTATTAACTTTCCTTCCCAATCACGGGTACAAATCTTAATCCAGGGTAAACCTGCAGAAACTCTCGCCGGACATATTGATATCAGAAACCCTTTGGGTAAGAGACTGGATATTATAAAGGAACCCTGACAAGAAAGTATCCAGAAGATTTATACGGGTATCGAGGGACTTGAATAGCTCATAGCTGATAGCTGACCCTAGTGAGATAGACAAAGTAACAGGTAAGTTTTCCTAAAAAGTAAGATGTGTAGGACTTTGGATGTCCTTAAGGAAATCTTTTTGGCGAAAAATAGAGTGGTAGCCGCAGGCTTTAGCCTGCGAAAATAAGCGCAACCTAAAGGTTGCGGCTACCTTTAAGGAAAACTAAACTATTACTAGACAAAAGCTAAATAAGAGAGGCCGGCTATTTTTGTTAATTCGGTAGATCAAGCTGTTATAAACTTTAACTCTCATGAGCTATGAGCCATGAGCTATGAGCTAAAATGAAGTTTCGGGAGAAAAAATCAGTGATTTTCCAGGGAAAAGAATTTGCTTTTACCATTTTATGTAGCATCTTCATCGGGTCACTGGTGATTTCCGAGGTATTGGCAAGTAAAATTGTCGCTCTGGGAGAGATCTACGTCCCGGCGGGAGTAGTTGCCTACGCGGTAACTTTTGCCATGACCGATACCATTGAAGAAATCTGGGGGAAAAGATATGCTAGAGCCGTAGTGATTGGCGGACTTCTGACACTGGGTGTGGTTCTTTTTCTAATCTGGCTTGCCGTAGTCCTACCTTCTGCTCCATTCTGGAAAGAAGAAAGAGCATTTACACGTATTTTAGGAATAAAGGCAGGAGCGATCAGAATAACCATAGCCAGCATAGTTGCTTATTTTGTCAGCCAGTACCACGATGTCTGGGCCTTTAATTTTTGGAGACGCCTCACCCAGGAGCGACACCTGTGGCTGCGTAATAACGCCTCTACCCTTGTTTCTCAGGCCATAGATACTTCTCTGTTTATCTGTTTAGCCTTTTATGGAGTCGTTCCCATTTTACCTTTAATTTTAGGACAGTATTTTGTTAAATTGTGTATTGCTCTCCTTGACACTCCCCTGGTCTATCTCCTCGTCCACTGTGTAAGAAAAAAGGGGACGTGATTATTTTAAAATAGCTCATAGCTGATAGCTCATAGGAAAACCAAAATAAAGTTTAGATTAGCCCATAGTTGATCACCGTGAGATAAACATAACTATGAGCCATGAGCTATGAACTATGAGCCATGAAGCTTGACAACTCCACTTCTTTGTCTTAGAATTTATCTACCAAAAGCGTTAGGGAACTGATAGGAGATAAATTATGATCAGTAAGGTGATAATGCCTAAGTTGGGAGAAACCATGGAGGAGGGGGAGATCATCCAGTGGTTAAAAGGTGAGGGAGACAGAGTTAAGGAAGGTGAACCACTTTTGGAGATTGCCACTGATAAGGCCAATATGGAGGTGGAGGCACTTACTTCTGGATTTTTGAGAAAAATCGTTGCTCCGGCAGGTGAGATTATACCTGTAACCAAAACCATTGCCTATATCGCCGATAGTATGAAGGAGGAGATTCCTCAGGAGGCAGAGGCACCCGAGAAACCCATTGAGGAAAAAGCCCCGGAAAAGCCGCCCATTCAGGAGCCTGTTAAAGCCTCCCCCCTGGCCAAAAAGTTGGCCAGAGACTATGGGATTAACCTTTCTACTATAAAGGGAAGTGGTCCAGGAGGAAGAGTGCTTAAGGAGGATGTAATTAAAGTAGCCAAAGAAAAAGAAGCTGTCCCGGAGGAGGTGGTTTCTCTTTCCCGGATAGAAAAAGTGATGATTCAGCGAATGGAGAAGAGCAAAAGGGAAATTCCTCATTTTTATCTTACTATTGAGGTTGATTTCTCGAAATCCCAAGCCATGCGAGATGATTTACTAAAAGAATTTGAGGAAAAAGAAGAAGTTCGAGTTTCCTACACTGATCTGTTAATTAAATCTTGCGGCCGTGCTTTGAGTAAGTTTCCCCGGGTAAATTCCACTTTCGAGGCCGGCAGGATCACCTCACACTCAGAGATTAATGTAGGATTAGCTGTGGCCACAGATAAAGGGCTCATCGTCCCGGTGATTAAGGGCATAGATAAAAAAAATCTTCTCCAAATAGCTAAGAAAAGAGAGGAATTGGTTGAAAAGGCTAATAAAGACCGTCTTTCTCTAGAGGAATTAGAGGGAGCGGCCTTCACTCTTTCTAACCTGGGAATGTTTGGAATTAAGACATTCACTGCCATAATCAACCCTCCCCAGGCCACTCTGCTGGCTGGCGGAGAAATTAAAGAAAGAGCCGTGGTGATAGATAATAGAATAGAGATAAGGCCTATGATGGAGATGACTCTATCTTGCGATCATCGAGTGATAGACGGGTATAGGGGAGCAAAATTCCTGCAGGAAATAAAGCAAGGATTGGAAAGACCTTCTCTTTTATTAATTAGTTCACCCTGTTAGATAGTAAACATCTAACAGGGTAAATAACTGGGAGGGGAGTGGTAGAGTAAATGCTCAGTAAACGCCGTGTCACATTGAATTTTCAGGGTAGCCGCACCCTTTAGGGTGCGCAGGCTAAAGCCTGCGGCTACCAAAAATGACGGGGTTCACTGAATACTTACGTGGTAGGTTATGTTTACCGGAATAATAGAAGAGATAGGGATAGTGGAAAAAGTATGGATGAGGTCTTCTTATGGGTTGAGAATAAGAGCAAAGAAAGTATTGCAGGGAACCAAACCTTCCCACAGTATAGCGGTGAATGGGGTTTGTTTAACGGCGACTGAGATCGAGGCGGAAAGTTTCTCTGTCGAAATAATGGCTCAAACCCTGAATAAAACTAATTTATTGCGGATAAAAGAGAGAGATAGAGTTAATCTAGAAAGAGCGATGAGTCTATCATCTCCTTTAGGAGGACATATAGTAACCGGGGATGTGGATGGAGTAGGCAGGATATGGAGAATAGATAAAAGGGTGGGGGAGACCGTAATGCAGATTGAATTTCCCCCGCATCTGGCAAAATATATAGTCAATCAAGGCCGTATATCTGTTGATGGGGTTAGTTTAACCGTAGCTGATTGTCGAGCTTCGAATTTTACCGTTCATCTTATCCCTTTTACCTTAAACAACACTACCCTGGGTCGAAAGAAAGAAGAGGATTTACTTAACCTGGAAGTAGATATAATTTCCAAATATATAGAGAAAATCATCCAGAATCAAAGTGGGGGCGGCTCGAGAATTGATAGGGAGTTTTTAAAAACCATGGGGTATTGAACTGAAAACCATTATGGCTAACAGAATTTGTAAATTCCAGTAGCTGTTTACCGCAAAGATCGCAGAGTGCGCAGAGGTGAATCAAAAAGAAAAACTTAATGAAATAACAGAAAAAATGAGAAAAATAAAACCATCTCAAGCTATATTTTGCCACAAACTTGACCAAAACCCTCTTACTCTTAGCGTTCTCAGCGTGCTCTGCGGTGAAATATGATAAGGCTGAATAATTACAAATTCCAGAGCAATTTACAAGAGGTGAGATGATGGAATTTAATCCGATAGATGAAATTATAAAGGACTTTAAAGAAGGTAAAATGGTGATCGTGGTGGATGACAGGGATCGAGAAAATGAGGGTGATCTTATAATCCCTGCTTCCCAAGCCACTCCTGAGGCAATAAACTTCATGGCTAAATACGGAAGAGGGTTGATCTGTATGGCTATAACCTCTAAGAGAGCCCGGGAGTTGGGGCTTAGTCCCATGGTAAATGAAAATACCTCTCTCAAAGGGACTCCCTTTACTGTTTCCGTGGATGCCAAGCATAATACTACTACTGGAATATCTGCCTTTGACCGAGCCCAGACTATAGAGGTTCTCATCCACCCTCAGACTAAAGAGGAAGATCTGGCAAAGCCTGGCCACGTGTTCCCTTTAATTAGCAAAGATGGAGGAGTTCTGGTAAGAGCTGGTCATACTGAGGCAGCGGTAGATTTAGCCAGATTAGCGGGATTTTATCCGGCAGGTGTTCTCTGTGAGATAATGGGAGAAGATGGCAGGATGGCCCCGCTTCGACAACTTTTATCTTTCGCTAATCACCATGGCTTGAAGATATGCAGTCTGGCTGACATCATATCATATCGCTGGAAGAAGGAAAAGCTGGTTAAAAGAGAAGTTACTACCGATCTTCCCACTGGCTACGGGAATTTTAAACTCATCGCCTATAGGACTCTCCTTGAGGATAGAATCCATCTTGCTCTGGTAAAAGGAAAAGTAAGAAATAGAGAGGATGTTCTGGTGAGGGTCCATTCTCAATGCCTTACGGGAGATGTTTTCAAATCCCTTCGCTGTGACTGTGGGGATCAGCTAGGGATCGCCTTACATATGATAGGAAAGGTAAGATGTGGGGTGGTACTTTACTTAAACCAGGAGGGGCGCGGAATCGGATTATTAAATAAGCTCAAAACATATGAGCTTCAGGACAGAGGGATGGATACGGTAGAGGCAAATCGGAAGCTTGGTTTTGAGCCAGATCTACGGAATTATGGGATTGGAGCTCAGATCCTGGCCGATTTGGGACTTCACCGGATCAGACTTTTAACCAATAACCCCCGCAAAATAGTTGGTTTAAAAGGGTATGGATTGGAGATTAGCGAACGCATTCCTTTGGAGATAAAGCCTAACGATATGAACAGGGAGTACTTGAAGACCAAGCAGAAAAAACTCGGTCACCTGCTGAGTTTTGATGAGGAGGGGAGGAAGTTATGAAAACTTATAAAGGGAAGATCAGGGGTAAAGGACTAAGGTTTGGAATAATAGTTTCACGGTTTAATGAGTTTGTCACTGAGAAACTTTTGGAAGGAGCCCTGGATGCACTACAGAGGCACGAGGTAAAGGGAGAAGATATTGAGATTATTTGGGTTCCTGGTTCTTTCGAGATCCCGGCTCTAGCCTCAAGGCTAGCTAAAAAGGAAAGGTTTAATGCCCTGATTTGCCTGGGAGCTATTATTCGGGGCGAGACACCTCATTTTGAGCTGATATCATCTCAAGTAGCCCGGGGAATCTCCACCTTAGCTTTAAAGGAAGAAATTCCCATTATTTTTGGAGTTATTACTGCCGATACCTTGGAGCAGGCAATCGAGAGAGCAGGTACTAAAGCAGGAAACCGGGGGTGGGAGGCAGCCATCTCTGCCATGGAAATGGTGGATCTTTATCAACAGGTGCAAAAATTAAAGGATTAAAGGATTAAAGGATTAAAGGATTAAAGGATTAAAGAGAGCCAATGCCAAGGTCTGGACAGTTAAGAGGAGCCTTGAGTGGGCTAGTCGGTATTTGGAAAAAAGAGGAATCGAGAATCCTGGCCTGAATGCGGAACTTCTACTGGGCCACCTTTTACAGAAAAAACGTTTTGATCTTTGTCTTGTGGTTAATCAAGATCTTTCTTGTTCAGTGCGCATCCTTTTCGAAAATTTGGTCAAGAAACGTGGTCAACATACCCCCCTATCTCATCTTACCGGCAAACAAGATTTCATGGGATACAGTTTTAAGGTGGATCCGAGGGTCTATATACCCCGTCCTGAGACCGAGATATTAGTAGAAAAGGTTCTTGAAGTAGCTAGTTTAACGAGGGGAAGGGAATTTATGGCCGTTGATCTGGGAACGGGTTGTGGAAACATTGCCATAACTTTAGCCAAGCAATTACAAAGATCAAAGATCTGGGCAGTCGATATTTCGCCCGAGTCTTTGGAAGTGGCCAGGGACAATGCCCGATTGCATCATGTGGATAAAAGAGTTGAGTTTTTAAGGGGAGATTTATTTACCCCTCTCACCAGGCTCGGCTTGGAGAGGAGAGTTGATTTAATAATTTCCAATCCTCCCTATGTAGCCTCTACCCAGATGAGGAATTTGCCGCCTGAGGTAAAAAAAGAACCGAAGGTCGCTCTGGAAGGTGGAGAAGATGGATTAAGTATCCATAGAAGAATTATCCGGCAAGCTCCCCGTTTTTTGAATAAAACCGGTCTTCTTGCTCTAGAGATTGGATATGGTCAGGCCAAGATTATAAAGGATTTAATTTCGGCCCAACCTCAGTTTTTACCCCCTAAGATTGTCTCGGATTACCAGGGAAAGGAACGGGTAGTGCTTACCAGGACAATTTTTTTAAGGAGTAAATTTTGGTTCCAGCAAGAGGTAAAAGAGAGAGGTTTGAGACACGGATTAAAGTTTTATGGGTTGTCATAGCTTGCTGTTTTCTCATTCTTCTGGCAAGAATGGCCTGGTTGCAACTAATAGAAGGAGAAAGATATCTTCGTATTTCTAAGAATTCTCGCCTTCAACTCCTTCCTCTTCCCTGTACCCGGGGTCTTATTTTGGATAGAAATGGTGAGAAGTTAACTCAAAATGAGGCCTCATTTTCAGTAGGGGTAATTCCATCCAATGTGAGTAATCCAGACCATCTTCTCGATCACCTGGCCAGAATTTTAAAGCTAGATAAAAAGGTTATTCTGGAAAGACTTGGCAAGGCCTCCAATCCTTTTAGACCCGCGGTATTGAAAAGAAATGTGGGTATCTCCAGCGTGACTTTTCTCCTGGAGAGAGAGGAAGAATTTCCCGGAGTAGTCATTATTGCCCAACCAGTACGGACTTACCCTTACGGTAGACTCGCCTCTCACCTTCTTGGTCACCTGGGAGAGGTGAGCCAGGCTGAGCTTTCTCTTAGTTCTGGCTATGGCATCGAGTTGGGAGATCTGGTGGGAAAGATGGGAGTGGAAAAAGTATACAATAGATATCTCCAGGGAGAAAAAGGGGGTAGACAAGTAGAAGTAGATGCTCATGGCCGCGCCTTAAGAACAATTTCCGAGAAAGATCCCCTACCGGGCCATAATCTCTATTTAACCATCGATCTTCGAATGCAGGAGATTGCTGAAAAAGAGTTGGGAGAAAGAAAAGGGGTGGTATTGATTGGTGATCCTAATACCGGGGAGATCCTTGCCCTGGTGAGTCACCCTGGTTTTGATCCCAATCTCTTTTCCTGGGGTATATCAGAAAGTGAGTGGAATAGATTAAGAGATGAACCTTCGCATCCCCTGGAGAATCGAGCTATGAGGGGAGAATATCCTCTTGCCTCCACTATTAAAGTAATAACCACCTCAGCAGCTCTAGAAGAGGGAATTATTAGCAAGGAGGATACCTTCTTTTGCGGAGGAAGCTTTACCATTGGTAATCGAGTGTTTAAAGGATGGAAAGAAGAAGGTCATGGGAGAATAAATCTGGAAGAAGCTCTTATCCATTCCTGCGATGTATACTTTTATCAACTGGGCTTGCGCCTGGGAGTAAAACGGATAATTCGATACGCTCGCCTCTTTGGTTTAGGCAAGCCCACCGGTATAGATCTTTTCTCTGAGAAGCAAGGGTTTTTACCCACTCCGGAGTGGAAGAAAAAATACAAAGGGGAGGCCTGGTATGGAGGGGACACGGTCAATCTTTCCATCGGACAGGGGTACATCTTAGTTACCCCGGTTCAAATGCTCAAAGTCATCAGCGTTATAGCCAATGGAGGATACCTGATTAGGCCCTATTTGATAAAGAAAATAGTGAGCCCGAGAGGTGCTCTTATCAAAGAATTTCAACCTCAAAAGATGGGAAGAGTTCCTCTTTCTCCGGCTACACTCAATTTTCTAAGAAGATCCTTAAGAGACGTAGTGCGGGAAGGGACAGGGTGGCGGGCAAAAAATAAAATAGTGGAAATTTCTGGGAAAACCGGCACAGCAGAAGTATCCGAAGGCCAGAAGCCCCATAACTGGTTCATAGGTTATGCTCCTTCTACTCATCCCCGTCTGGCTGTGGTGGTTTTGGTAGAAAATCGGGAGGAGGATATACAGATTGCTTCCCAGATTACCAAAGAAATTTTTTCCCAGATTTTCGAAAAAAATGTACACTGATTCTCGACCGTATGATTGGCCACTTCTATTAGCCATCATAGGTCTTTCTCTGGGTGGGCTTTTCCATCTTTACACAATTGCCTTTGCCCATCAATCTTATTATTTTTTCCGCCAGATGACCTGGGTGGGGATAGGAGTGGGACTACTATTTCTATCTTCTTATCTCCGGATCAGTCTCTGGGAGAAGGGAGCCTATCTTTTTTATTTAGTAATTTTTATTACCCTCCTTTGGGTACTATTTAGAGGAGAAGGTGCTCATGGCGCACAGAGATGGCTCAAACTGGGTATATTTAGTTTCCAGCCCTCTGAGTTTGCTAAACTCAGTCTCATCATTGTTTTAGCAAAGCTATTAGCTACCAAAAATAATGTAGGATGGAGACGAATAGGTCTGTCTTTTTGTTTTACTTTCCCCTTCCTTATCCTGGTCGCCCTGCAACCCGATTTGGGAAGTGCTCTTATTTTACTTCCACTTTGGTTGGGGATGCTCTTTTTAGCCGGTGCCTCTCCACGAAAGCTCCTGGCTATTCTGGGAGTAGGAGCATCTTCCTTTCCCCTTTTTTATTTATTTCTACGTCCCTATCAAAAGATGCGCATTCTGACCTTTTTGAATCCAGGTCGGGATCCCCTTGGCACAGGGTGGGCTGCCTTACAGTCCAAGATTGCTCTAGGTTCAGGCAAATTAATGGGCAAAGGTATTGGAGGGGCTCTTCATACCAAGCTCAGTTTTCTTCCTCAACCCTTTACGGATTTTGTATTTGCCAGTATTGGCGAAGAGTGGGGATTTATAGGAACGGGGATCTTTTTAGGACTATATTTTCTCATTATAACTAGAGGCATGAAGATAGCTAGACAATCTACCAGTGGTTTTACCAGGCTGGTAAGTGGTGGGGTGATCACTCTATTATTTTTTCAGGTTTTTATTACCGTGGGAATGGCGGCAGGGATCATGCCGGTTACCGGTATGCCTTTACCTCTGGTAAGCTATGGGGGGAGTTCTATTATAATGTTTTTTTTGGCCATGGGATTATTGCTCAGCGTAAAGAGATTCGGAGAGTAGAAATCTTGACAGTTTTAGATACTCCTGTATATTGACTACACTCGACAGGGGGTGAGAATGACTTCTGGTTTCAGGGATTTACTTAAGAGAGAAGGGCCTATCATTTTTGACGGGGCAATGGGAACCAGCCTCCAGCAGAAGCGTGTGCCTCAAGATACGCCTTTGGAACGGCTGAATTTAACTCACCCTCGTATGGTAGCTGATGTTCACAGCTCATATGGCAAGGTGGGGGTAGATGTGATTGAAACAAACACTTTTGGAGCAAACAGAATCAAACTGAAAAGGTATGGTTTGGGCGGCTGTTGTGGAAGCACCCCTGCTCATTTAAAGGCTGTAGTGGAAAGGGTGAAAAACCTGAGGGTTTCACCATGCCGATGACCATCACTGAGAAGATCCTAGCTTCTCATTCCGGAAAAGCCGAGGTGAAAGAAGGAGAATTTATCGAGGCCCAGGTCGATCTTGCATTTGCCAACGACATCACTGCTCCCTTGGCCATAAAGAAATTTGAGGAGTGGGATGAACAGCGAGTTTTTGATGCAGAAAAAGTGGCTTTTGTACTCGATCATTTCACCCCCAATAAGGATGTAATCACGGCAGAGCAATGCAGACTGATCCGGGAATTTGCGCAGCGCCAAAGTATCAAGAATTATTTTGAGGCAGGGGCCTCCGGCATAGAGCATGTCTTACTCCCGGAAAAGGGACTGATCCTCCCGGGAGATCTGGTAATTGGAGCTGACTCTCATACCTGTACTGCTGGGGCTTTGGCTGCTTTTGCCAGTGGGGTGGGCAGTACAGATCTAGCTGCTGTCATGATCACCGGTAAAATCTGGCTTAGGGTTCCCTCAACCATTAGATTGATATATCATGGTGAACTTCGAGGGTGGACTAGTGCCAAGGATCTGATCCTTTATACAATTGGGGATATAGGGGTTGATGGAGCATCTTATCGGAGTATGGAATTCACCGGCGAGATTCTCTCCAGGCTGAGCATGGCAGGGCGATTCACCATGTGCAACATGGCTGTAGAAGCCGGAGCTAAGAATGCCATTGTCGAGCCGGACGAGATTACCTTAAACTATATTAAGGGAAGAGGAGAAAGGGATTTTAGCCTTTATTACAGTGATCCTGAAGCTGAATATCTGGAGACAAGGGATTACAACGTTAGCAAAATTGAGCCTCAGGTGGCCTTGCCCTCTCTACCCGCCAATGTTAAGGGAATATCAGAGGTGGAATCAGTAGCCATCGATCAGGTGGTTATAGGCTCTTGCACTAATGGTCATTTGGAAGACTTAAGAGTTGCTGCCCAAATATTGAAGGGAAGGAAAGTTCATTCAGGGGTTAGGCTTATAATTGTTCCAGCTACTCCTTTGGTTTACCTCCAGGCTCTAAAAGAGGGATTGCTTCAGGTTTTCTCAGAGGCAGGTGCTCTGGTTAGCCCTCCCACCTGTGGACCTTGTATTGGAGGACATATGGGCGTGCTGGGGAAGGGGGAGGTGGCAGTTGCCACTACCAATCGTAATTTTAGGGGAAGAATGGGTCATCCCGAAAGTGAAGTTTATCTGGCTGGTCCAGCGGTAGCCGCTGCTTCCTCAATTAAGGGCAGGATTGCAGATCCTGATGAGATAAAATAAAGGAGTGGTTATTGCCCCTGGAATCGGCTTCGGAGAAAGGAGTGAGGGTTACGTAAGATTTGCTCTGGTGGTTGATGAGAAAAGAATGCAAGAAGCAGTGGAACGAATTGAGTCAGTATTAACCTGATAAATATAGGAAAAAATTAGTCTTGATAGTACGAGGATATTATTAATAGTATAGAAATTTCTTTTTGGACATAGATCTGCGAAAATCTGCGTCCTAGTTAACTTGACAGATGAGAGATGTTTTGTTAAAATAACTTCAAAATCGAAGATATGCGGCACACACACAAATAGTAGGCGTGGGTCATAAAACTGATGATTTGTTGAGAAAGGAGGTGAAAGTGAGTTTTTTAAAAATACTTGGCGAACGGAGGAGGTTCTGAGAAATGTTAACGAAGAATGTTTTGAAGACAGGCGGGGTGGTAGGATTATTAGTATTCGGTATACTCTGGACTCAGATACCGGTTAAGGCCCAAGAAAAATCGTTGAGAGAACAACTCGCAGAAGCTAAAGCGGCAATTGCTGATCAGGTATGGATAATCGAGCAGATGAAGGATAATTTCTTCAAAGTAACCGGTCAACTAGAGGCAGAGATCAAAAAGCTAAGAGCAACTAATGCCGAACAAGCCAGAAAAATTGAAGAGGTCACCAATGTCTATTTGAGAAAAATTCAAAAGTTGGGAAGTGAGCTGGATCGTCTTAAGGCCGCGTGCACTGATCTCGAAGTCACCAATGCCGAGCAGGCTCAGGCCATCAAACAGATCACCGACAATTTCTTTAAGGTAACCGGAGAACTCAACAGCAAGTTAGATTCACTCACAGCCCAGAATGCTTCACTCAAGGCTGCCAATACTGAGCAGGCTCAAACCATCAAACAGATCACCGACAACTACTTTAAGGTAACCGGGAAGCTTGGTGAGGAGCTGGCTTCACTCAAGGCTGCCAATGCTGAGCAGGCTCAGACCATCAAACAGATCACTGACAACTACTTTAAGGTAACCGGTGAGCTAAACGAAGAGGTAAATTCACTCAAGGCGACCAGTGACAAGCAAGCTGCCACCATCAAAAAACTTAAAGGTCAGAGAGTGCTTCTCGGTCTCGGATTTCTAATAGCTACAGCTATAGCAGTTGGTGGTAAGTAAGATCATTTGAGAATGAAGTGGAAGGAGCCGGTTTAATGAACGTGTTTCCTCCGTGGTAAGATCATTGGATGTGAGAATTATTTGGTAAATAAGCCATTCGAGGGGGTGAAGAAGATGTTTAGGAATGTGGGAGTAGGAATTCTAGTCTTAGGAATGGGGTTGTTTTTGACGAGCAGCATGGGATTAGCCGAGCAGCCGTCCGCGGTAGACATTAATCCTTCTCTGGAGGAGGCCTTGGCCCAATTGAAGGGACTTCAATTGGAGGGACTTCAGAAGGAAGTCGTTCAGACCGGAAAGATTGCAGTAGAAGCAAAGGAACTTTCCGTGGATACGGCATTGAGAGCTGCTGAATTTAAGGAAATAGTACTGGCCAAGCTAGGGCTGTGGCGAGCAAAAATGGCGGAAGGGCTTATGACAACCATAGAAGCAAGAGAAATAGCCCGTAGAGCAGAAGAACAGATGGAGGTTAACAAGAAACTCCAGGGAGATATGGCTACTCTCCAGGGAGATATGGCTGGTCTGCAGGGAGATATGGCTACTCTAGGCGGAGATATGGCTACTTTGCAGGAAAAAGTAGGAGGTCTGGAGGGAGATGTAAAAGATGTTCAGACCAGCGTTTCCGTGGCTAAAGAAATGGCCGCCACTGCAAAAATGGAGGCTGATCAGGCTAGAAGGGAAATCAAACAATTAGCAAGGCAGACACAGGAGAAGACAGATCTATTATTTGCCAAGCTAAACGATCTGGAAAAGAGGGTAAGAGTTCTGGAACAACGGGTGGGGAAAAAGCCGATTAAGCTTAAGCCTAAAAAACTTTACCCTGTAAAGAAAGTCGGGAAGCTTTATGACGTAAAAAAAGGTGAGAGTCTCTGGCGCATCGCAGGACACAAAGATGTTTACAACGACCCTGCCAAATGGCAAAAGATATACCAGGCTAACAAGAATAAGATTGCTAATCCGAATATTGTCTATCCAGGCCAGCGATTGGTAATACCTCCGGAATAAGGAAGTCTCATACCAGGAAAACAGTGAGCCACAGCAGACAAAAAAGATAAAGTATCTTTCCTTCCCAAGTTTACTTGGGGGCGGGTTGATATTTTTGGTGGAATTTTTTTATTCTTCCTCCGCTGTCAATAAACTTCTGTTTACCGGTAAAGAAAGGATGACAGTGGGAGCATATTTCCACACGTAAGTTTTGCTTGGTAGACCGGGTCTTATATTCCGCACCGCAGGCACATCTGACAATTGTCTCGTAATAAGGTGGGTGTATTCCTTTTTTCATGGTGTATCTCCTAGTTCCCGGAGTTTTTCTCTAGATGAGAAATAACCTCCAGAAATCGTTGATTGTTCTCGGTTTTTCTCATTGCTTCTATTATTGCCTCAATGGGCTCTTTAAGGTTCTGTCGATTAAGGTAATCTCGGAGGGCCCATATCATCTTGAGTTCCCTCTCATTCAGCAATAGTTCTTCCTTCCTCGTACCCGAGCGGTTAATATCAATGCAAGGAAAGATTCTTCGCTCAGCTAATTCCCGGGTTAGCCGTAGTTCCATGTTGCCTGTTCCCTTAAATTCCTCAAAGATAACCTCGTCCATCTTACTTCCTGTTTCTATCAGAGCAGTAGCTAAAATAGTTAAACTCCCGCCTTCTTCTATCTTACGAGCCGCCCCGAAGAATCTTTTGGGATGATGTAGAGTATTAGCGTCTATTCCTCCTGAAAGAACTTTACCAGAAGTGGGGACAACTAAGTTATAGGCTCGAGCTAATCTGGTGATACTATCTAAGAGAATTACTACATCGTATTTTTGCTCTACTAACCTTTTGGCCTTTTGGATAACTAATTCTGCTACTCGGATATGGCGCTTTGGAGGCTCGTCAAAGGTGGAAAAGGCGACTTCCCCGGTCACGGATCGTTGCATATCGGTGACCTCTTCCGGTCGTTCATCAATCAAAAGGACTATAAGTTGTATCTCTGGATAATTGGTGGCAACGCTGTTGGCGATTTTTTGCAGCAACATAGTTTTTCCCGTCTTGGGAGGTGCGACGATGAGACCCCTTTGTCCCTTTCCTAAGGGAGCAATAAGGTCGATCAAACGAGGAGAAATATCACCAGAAGCATTTTCCAGGGTGATGCGTTCTTGAGGGTAAAGAGGAGTTAGGTTTTCAAAGATAGTTCTTTTTCTTGCCTCTTCAGGATCCTTTCCGTTTACCGACTCTACCTTTAACAAGGCAAAGTAATTTTCACCCTCCTTGGGTGGTCTAATCTGGCCACTTACCGTGTCTCCT
>DAOVGK010000046.1 GCA_030672445.1 Candidatus Aerophobota bacterium | reverse complement strand
AGATTGCGATTTACACTCATTCATGAGGATTCATCGAGCAGAGCACGACAGGGAGAGATTTCTACTTCTCATGGTTCTTTCTCCACCCCTGTTTTTATGCCCGTGGGTACCCAGGGGTGCGTCAAGACTCTCTCTCCTGAGGAACTAAAGGAAATTGGAATAAAGGTTATTCTCTGCAATACCTATCATCTTTATCTTCGCCCCGGCTGTCAGATAATTGAAAAAATAGGAGGCTTACATAGATTTATGAACTGGAATGGAGTCATAATTACTGATAGCGGAGGATATCAGATTTTCAGTATATCCTCTTTGCAAAAATCGGAAGAAAAAGGAGTAAGGTTTAAATCTCACCTTGATGGCTCAGATCATTTTTTAACCCCGGAAGAAATCTTAAAGATTCAGCTTGCTTTAGGATCAGACCTAATTATGGTTCTCGACCAATGCACTCCCTATCCCATTCCTCATACCCAGGCAGAGAAGGCCTTGGATAGAACCCTGAATTGGGCCAGGGTCACTCGAGGTAGTTGGGTGAAAGATGAAAAGAGGGGACTATTTGGGATAGTGCAGGGGAGCACTTTTAAGGATTTGAGAAAGAGATGCGCTGAGGAGTTGGTTGAGATAGGCTTCGATGGTTATGCTCTGGGGGGGCTAAGCGTGGGGGAATCACCAACCTTAAGACGAGAGATAATAGAATATACCACTCAATATCTTCCGGTCCTTCGACCCCGTTATCTAATGGGGGTAGGAACTCCGGAAGAACTCCTTGACTGCATCTCTCTGGGAATAGATATGTTTGATTGTGCCCTTCCCACCCGTATTGCTCGAAATGGTGCAGTTTTCACCCACAAGGGTCAAATAATTATTAAGAATGCGGCCTATAAGCAAGATCCAGGATCGCTGGACCCAGATTGTGGATGTTACACCTGCAAAAATTTTTCTCGGGCCTACCTTAGACATCTACTCTGGGCCAGAGAAATTCTGGGGATGCGACTCACTACCTATCATAATCTTTATTTTCTGGCTCGATTGATGGAGCAAGCGGGGGAGGCAATTAGAGAAAATTCTTTCAAAAATTTTAAAAGGGAGTTTATGGAAAACTATCAGGGGAAATAGCATGCCAATTAATAAATGGAGTTTAAGAAAGGAGGCTCAAAGTGTATGCAATTGCCTGGGCTATTGATGGCCAAGTAGCACCGGGAGCAGGAGGGATGTTTAGTGCTCTTATGCCTCTAGTCCTCATCTTTGTGATCTTTTATTTTCTTCTTATTTTGCCTCAGAGAAGAAAACAGAAGGAACATCGAGAAATGGTGAGGAATTTAAAGAGGGGAGACAAGATAGTCACTACCGGAGGTCTCTACGGAACCATCACCAAGCTAAAAAAAAATTACGTGGAAATAGAGGCAGCTAATCAGGTTAAGCTAAGAGTACAGAGAAGCTGTGTTTCTCAATTAAGGGGAGAAGAATAGACTGGAATTGTCTTCTATTTTTGCTTTCTCTCTTATTTTTTGGAGCCAGAGGTTAAGCTCTTCTGCTCTTTTGCGGGAAATCAAATCTTCGGTAAATTTTTCCTTTTCTTTGGTAAACTCCTCAAGAGAAAGATCTCTTCCCATCAATTTTATTATATAATATCCTTTGCTTAGCCATATTGGTGGGCTTATCTCTCCTTGTGCTAGAGAGAAGGCAGTCTCCATAAATTTTTCTCGGTCTTTGTCTCCGAGCTCCTCTATCCAGTCTCCCCTCTTAAAGTATTTTAAACTCTTATACTCCACACCGAATTTCTTAGCCAGAGAAGATAGCTCCTTACCCTTCTTTACCTCTTCTTGTATCTGTTTTGCCTTTTCCTCAGCTATTCTTTTCGCTTTCTCTTCCACTACCTTCTCTTTTACTTTTGGGGTTATCTCCTTTAACGGCGGAATGCGGGAGGGTTTTTTTTCTACCAGTTTCAATATAGAATATCCCTGGGGGATTGGCACTACCGAGCTAATTTTCCCGGGTTCTAAGGAAAAGGCAACCCGATTGAATTGAGGGACCCATCCCACGTCTTCGACTTTTTCCGTGGAGGAGAAAAATGGAGTGGAGTTATATCGAAAGGGATGCTTTTTCACGTAGTCGGTAAAGGTTATCTTTTTCTCCTCGATCCTTTCCCTCACCCCCTCTGCCTCTTTCTTAGCAAGCTCTTCGCTTTTTTGCTCTATCAGTAGTTTTTTAATCTGAGGTTTTACTTTGTCAAAAGGCTCGGTGTAGGCTTGTTTTATTCCGGTCAATTTAATTAGATGATAGCCAAAGGGACTTTTAACTATTCCACTGACCTCACCTTCTTTTTTCAAAGAAAAAGCAGCTTTGCTGAAAGAAGGAATCATCTCTGAATAGGTGAAAAACTCCAGGTCACCCCCTTTTTTAGCAGAAGAGGAATCTTGAGAGTATTTCCTGGCCAGGGTTGCGAAATCAACTCCCTTTTCTAGCTTCTTTTGAATCTCTTCTATCTTCTCTTTTGCATTCTCTTCTTCCTTTTCACTCGCCGAAGAAGGTAGTTTGATAAGAATATGACTGACTCTTCTTTTTTCCGGAACTTCGAAATTAACCAGATGTTCCTCATAGTAAGACTCTAGTTCTTTTTCGGTAACTTTGATTTCTTTGGCGAATTCTTCAGGACTTATTAAAAGATAGTCCACTTTTACCCTCTCGGGGATAGTAAAGTCTTCTTTGTGTTTTTCATAGTAGGTGGCTACCTCCTCCTGACTAACTATGGCTTCCTTTTTATATTTTTTAGGGGGCAGGAAAATATAGACAGCCTTTGTCTTCTCATTTTCATTTAACCAGTAGTCCTTGACTTCTTGGTCAGTTACTCCCACGCTATCCTGAATTCGCTGGGTGAGCCCATTTATGGCTAGCTGCTTTCTGATTTGCTCTTTTAAGTCACGGTAAGAAATGCGCTGGTAGTCGAGAAATCTTATGAAAGCCTCCCGAGAGGCAAAGCGCCTCATTATTCTTTCGATGGCCTCAGTCAGTTCTTCCTCGCCTATCTTGATTTTTGCCCTGTTAGCTTCCTGCCAGAGGATTTCGTTAGTTATGAGCTGGGCCAATACTTGGTACTTTAGATAGGTTTCCACCTGCGGAGAAATTTGTCCGCCGGATGTTTGCTGGTACCTCTCATAAACATCACTATAGCTCTTGGCGAAGCTTGCATAGGAAATGGAGACACCATTGACTTTAGCTAAAGGTTTTTGGTGATCACCGCCGCTTCTATAACGTAGATACATGAGGGGTAGGGAAGCGGCAAAAGCTATAGCTATTATCCACATCATGGGCTTCATTGATTTTCTTAAATCTTGCAATATCACTTCAACTCTCCTCACAGCTTTGAATATGCTACCTGACGATTATACATTTTTTTTGTAAATTTTGCAAATTAACTACCTTTCCTGATAGTATTAGGAAGTATTAGCATTTAGAAGATTTATACGCGTATCGAGGGACTTGAATAGCTCATAGCTGATGGCTCATAGCTGATAGGAAAACCCTATTAAATAGCTCATAGTTGATAGCTGATATATGTAAAAGGCTAAAGACTATGAGGTAAACAGCAGGGGGGCAGGTTACTTTTCTGAATTTGATGAATCAAGCTGTTATAAACTTTATCCCTTATGAACCATGAGCTATGAGCTATCAGCTATGAGCTTGACTTTTCCCCTGGGGTTAATATAATGGCCTTGAAATTGGGTGAATACAGAGCCATGTTTAGAGATTTTTTTAGTTTTAGGTTATTTGGGAATAATTTAGGGATGGATTTAGGAACAACCAATACCTTGATTTATGCAAAGGGTAAGGGGATCGTTTTAAATATGCCCTCTATATTGGCTGTGGGTCGGAAAGACGGAAGAATTGTAGGAGTAGGAAAGGAAGCTAAGGAAATGCTTGGGAGGACTCCTCAGAATATCGTGGTTGTGCGTCCTTTGCAAAATGGAGTAATTGCCGACTTCGAGGCAACCCAGAAGATGGTTGAATATTTTATCTCTCAGATTCAGCCTTATCACTCTTTGGTTGGTCCTAAACTGGTGATCGGGGTTCCTTCAAGGGCTACCAAGGTTGAAAAAAAGGCGGCCGAAGACATAGCTACCCATCTGGGAGTTCGCCAGGTTCACCTGGTACATGAGCCAGTGGCAGCAGTAGTTGGAGCGAATTTACCCATCTCTGAACCCCTGGGTAATATGATAGTTGATATTGGGGGGGGAACCAGTGAGGCAGCCATAACTTCCCTCAATGGGGTAGTGATAAGCAGACATATTCGAATAGCCGGGGATGAGATGGATCAGGCTATAATTTTATATCTAAAGGAAAATCACAGTTTATTCATTGGTGAACAGATGGCCGAGCGCATTAAGATAAATATAGGATGCGCCCAACCTTCCTCGCGGAATGAGAAGATGAAGGTGAGGGGAAGAGACCTGAGCACGGGTTTTCCCAATGAGATAGAGATAGACTCTGAGGAGTTAAGCAATATTCTTTCCCCGGTAGTATCCACAATTTGTGAGATGATAGAGAGCACCCTGGAGGAAAGTCCACCAGAGTTGGCGGGAGACATAATGGAGAGAGGAATATATCTCACCGGAGGGGGAGCCTGCCTTAAAGGATTTGATAAATGCGTTTCTAAAAGAGTCCATTTGCCGGTGAAGCTAGCCCCGGAACCTCTGCTTTCAGTGGCGCTGGGAGTGGGGAAGTTATTGGAGGATCGGGAGCTTCTCTCTATTGTAGAAACCACTCCTGATTCGGAGTAATGAATTAAGATGATCAGAAGAGTAATTTCCTGGAAGATATTTCTTTTAGTGGGGTTTCTCTTTTTATCCTCTATTCTAATGTTGATTTCCATCTCCCATAGTGATTTGGTTGTTGGAATCAGGGAGAAAAGCTATGTCTTAATGGGGTTATTCCCGGCGGTCGGTTTTCACCTTAAAACCAACGTCCTCAAATTCATCGAGGATGTCCATAGCTCAAGAAGACTAAGAGAGGAAAACAAGGCCCTTAAGAATCAACTCGCCCAGCTCATTTTCCAGGAGAAGAATTATTATCAGAGGATCATTTCTACCAATGAGAGACTGGAGAAGATGCTTGAATTCAAAAAAAGACAAGCCCATAAACTTCTCCCTGTCGAGGTAGTAGCCTACGCCCCTCGTAACTATTTTAAAGTCTTCTTCTTAGGAAAAGGGAAGAAAGAGGGGATAGAAAAGGAGATGGTTGTGGTTAATGCCCAGGGATTGGTAGGGAGAGTAATTGAGGTCTATCCTCATCAAGCCAGAGTTCTGGCAATTCTGGATGAGAGGAGCAAGGTAGGGGTAAGAAATGAAAGAACCAGGGATGTGGCTATCCTGCAGGGTAAAGGGAAGGTATGTGAGTTGAAATATCTTTTAACCAAAGCCTCTGTCAAGGTAGGGGATGAGATTGTGACTTCAGGTCTAGGAGGCCTTTTCCCCAAAGGAATTTTGGCGGGAAGAATTTCTCGCGTGAAAAAGAATCCTAATCGTTTATTTCAAGAAGTGGAGGTTATTCCCTCGGTAGATTTTGGGAAGCTGGAGGAGCTATTCCTCATAAAGAAATGAAAAAATTGGCTATCTTTATATTTCTGGTTAGTCTGGTTTTTCTCCTGGAGGCTACTTTGATGGGGATAGTTTCTTTTAAAAGAGGCAAGCCAGATTTCCCTTTCATTCTGCTCATTCTATGGGCCTGGACCCATGACTGGAAAGAGGGATTGTTAGCCGGTTTTATAATTGGACTGCTGGAAGATATCTTCTTTTCCCCCTTACTAGGGCTAAACGCCTTTGCTCTGTCTTTAGTAGGATTTCTTACCTCCGAGGTGAGGGAAAGGGTCTACCAGGAAAATATAGTCTTTATTCTCCTCATGGTAGGACTGGTCAGCATCCTGAATGGAGCTATCCTTTCCTTCTGGCTAACTATCTTTCGCCTTTCCTCTTCTTTTTTAGAAAAAATCATCAAACTCACCCTGCTCACTTCCCTGTCCAACACTCTTTTAGTTTTTCTTATTTTTTTAGTGCGAGAAGTCTGCCGAAAGGAAAGAATCTATAGAGCTTAATTATTCTATTATCTTGGGAACCTGAAATTGATTTCGTTTCTTCTTGGGGGCATTGAATAGGGCCTCTCGAAGAGGAAGAGATTTCTTTCGCTTGTCCTCTCTGAATACGTTCTTCAAAGCAAAGACATGGGAAGTAGGCTGGACATTATGAGTATCTACCTCTTTCAATTTATCCACATAGGTCAGGATCTCTCCCAACTGACGGCTGAATTTTTCTTCCTCCTCCGGGGTTAATTGGAGGCGTGCCAGGTGAGCAATATACCTAACCTCTTCTCGATCGATCTTTTTGGCCATATTATAAAAAAGGGGACGTGATTATTTTTCCTTTTCAAAAAATAATCACGTCCCCTTTTTTTGCATGTATTCCCTTTTCCGTGATTATGCCTTTTATGTATCTTGCTGGAGTTACATCAAAAGCAGGATTATACGTCTTAATTCCCTGAGGAGCAATCCTTTTTCCCCAACCATTGGTTATCTCGGAAGAATTTCTTTGTTCAATGGGAATTGCCTTACCAGAAGAGAGGGATAGATCAATGCTGGAGAAAGGACAGGCTACGTAGAAGGGAATCCCATTTTCCTTTGCCAGCACTGCCAGCATATAAGTTCCTATCTTGTTGGCCACATCACCATTGGCGGCAACTCTATCTGCCCCTACCAAGACCTTATCAATCTTTCCCTCCTGCATTACCTGTCCGGCCATGTTATCGCAGATCAAGACCACCTCAATTCCTTCCCGGAGGAGTTCCCAGGCAGTCAGTCTTGCTCCCTGAAGAAGAGGACGGGTCTCGTCAACGTAAACTTTGACTTCCTTTCCTTTCTCTTTTGCTCGGTAAATAATCCCCAGGGCAGTCCCATAATCAGCTGTAGCTAGAGCCCCAGCATTGCAGTGGGTTAGAATTGTCTCTCCATCCTCAATAAGAGATGCTCCGTTTTCCCCAATCTGCCGATTACATCGTTTATCTTCCTCCATTATCCTAAGCGCTTCTTTTTCAAGAATGGCCTTGATTTCCTTTATCTCTTTGTCTTTGTTCTTTTCCGCGCAGTCTCTCATGCGCCTCAAGGACCAAAAAAGGTTAACCGCCGTAGGGCGCAAACGCGCCAGGCCATCAATGACTTTTTCCATCTCCTTCTGAAAGCTAAGATGGTTCTGAGCAGAAGAATCCTTTATCCCCAGGACTACCCCAAAAGCTGCCGCGATTCCTAAGGCAGGAGCACCTCTTATCTTAAGGGAACTAATTGCCTCTCTTAGTGTTTCTACATCCTTACAATAAATGTACTCCAATTTTTGAGGAAGTTTAGTCTGATCTATGATCTTAACCTTTCCTTCTATCCATTCGATAGTCTTAATAGGCATCTTTTTTTTCTCTCAATCTACAAGACTTCGCTCACTCTGACGAACTCCTCCACCGTCAGATTTTCTGCTCTTCTTTCCCCGTTAATCCCTATGCGGTTTAATCTCTCCTTAACTAGAGTTTTGTCTTTTCCTAACTCTTTACTAAGTGCATTCACTAGCATCTTACGACGCCAGCGAAAAGCTCCTTTTACTACGGCGATAAAACGATCCTCATTTTTTGCCAGGTGATTTTTCTTTCTATCTATTCTAATTAGACTGGACCCCACTTTAGGAGCCGGAATAAAAGCCTGAGGAGGAACATCAATGACTCTGTTAATAGTGGTATAGTAGTTCATGAGAACAGTTAATCTTCCTCTCCTTTTGTCTCCGGGTCTAGCCAGGAGTCTTCCTGCCGCCCCCCTTTGCACCATTACCACCATAAATTTGATCCATTCCTTTCGGGCGAGATTTAAGAGAAAAGAAGAAGTTATCTGATAGGGTAGATTTCCCACTATTTTTACTGATTGTGGCTGGTCAAACCTTTCCTCGAAGCAAAACCGCTCGATATCTTCACAGATTATCTTAAGGTTATCGTAATTGGCGAGTTCTTCCTTTAAAATCTGACATAGCTTTTTATCAATTTCCACCCCTATCACCTTTCCGGCACTCTTAGCCAGCCTCTCGGTTAAAACTCCGGTTCCTGCTCCTACCTCAACCACGGTATCAACTTTAGTGAGCTTTGAGCTCTCTATTATCCTATCAACTATGCGGGGATCGATCAGGAAATTTTGACCCAGCTC
Source organism: Candidatus Aerophobota bacterium (assembly GCA_030672445.1). The sequence continues at coordinate 197 of DAOVGK010000046.1, read as the reverse complement.
TTTTTTGGGAGTAAAATTATATTTCTCCCAGAGATACTCCGTCTTCTCTTTTAATTTCATCCTTAAATGGGGACGTGATTATTTTCTTGTCGCCGTTTTCAGGTTTTGACTTGCTTTTTGAGCTAGGACTTCGGACCTCGGTTTTCAGGTTTTGGCTTTTGTTTTCCGACCTCGGACTTCGGACATAGGACTGCCTT
>DAOVGK010000032.1 GCA_030672445.1 Candidatus Aerophobota bacterium | reverse complement strand
TCTGGTAGGACCTTCCGGGTGTGGAAAGACCACTACTTTAAGGTCTATTGCCGGTCTGGAAGAGGTGACAGCGGGGGAGATTTATATTGGTGATAGAATGGTCAATGATGTTCCCCCCAAGAATAGAGATATCGCCATGGTTTTTCAGAACTATGCCCTCTATCCCCATATGGATGTGTACCGGAACATGTCCTTCGGACTGAGGTTGAGGAAAGTTCCCAAACCAGAGATTAATAAAATAGTAAAGAGAACAGCCGATCTTCTGGGTATAGGTGAGCTGCTCGATAGGAAACCGAAGGAGCTTTCCGGTGGACAGCGCCAGAGAGTAGCTCTGGGAAGAGCCATCGTGCGTGATCCCCATGTGTTCTTATTCGATGAGCCTCTTTCTAACCTTGATGCCAAACTACGAATTGCTATGAGAGCAGAGCTGCTCGATTTGCATCGGCGTCTTAAAACCACCACCATTTATGTTACTCATGATCAGCTAGAAGCAATGACCATGGGTGACAGGATTGTGGTTATGAATGAGGGGATAATCCAGCAAGTGGATACTCCTCAACAGGTTTACGATCATCCAATTAACAGATATGTGTCAGGGTTTATCGGCTCTCCATCTATGAATTTCCTTCCTTGCACCATTGTCAAAGATAATAGTAATATTTATGCCGCCAGCAAGGCTTTTAAACTAAGAATCCCTTCCGACAAGGCTAAAATGGTGAAGGACTATATCAATAAAGAGACAGTGCTGGGAATTAGACCTGAGCATATCGATGCTAAATCTACGGTTAGGGACTACGACCCAGAGAGCGTCTTTGAGGCTTCAGTATGGGTGGTGGAACCTGTAGGCTCAGAAAAACTTGCCCACATAAGATGTGAGCAATATACTCTCGTCGCCCGGCTTGATCCTCATATTGATTTAAAGCCAGGTCAAACTGTTGAGTTTGTTACTAAAATGGATTTTGCTCACATATTTGATAAGGAAACAGAGAGGACAGTCTTTTAGTTAATTGAGGCTTGGGTGCAATCCTCATCCAGGAAATTCATAGGAGAAGGAAAGAAGAGGAGGGAGGATATTTAGTCCTCCTTTTTTATTATATTATAGGTAAAGCGACGAAATTTAAAACAGTTTGATGAAAGTTGCTGTCTTAGTTGATGGTTATAATGTAATTTATGGTTCTCCTTTGCTCAAGAGATTATTAAAGAAGAGTGCCTATCAGGCTCAGGAGGAATTAATTAGGCTGGTGTCTAATTATTTTTCTATGAAAGGAGTAGAAGGTTATGTGGTTTTTGATGCCTATAGGCGTCCCTGTCAAGATACTAGAAAAGAGATAAGCGCTAATTTAAAGATAATCTTTACGGGAAAAGGTAAAACGGCTGATTCCTATATTGAGAGCTTTACATCTCGATATAAATCTTACTATGACTATATCTACGTAGTTACGGCTGACTATTCTCAAAGGATGACTGTGGTTGATAAAGGAATTTTACTTCTCTCCCCCCAAAATTTCCTCAGAGAGGTTGAGGTCTGTCAGAAGGCTTTAACGAAAAAGTATTCATCTATCCCACCCGGCTCCCCTCTGTCTGATTACTTAGAGGATGGAGTGAGAAAAAAGTTAGAGGGAATAAAGGAATAAAGCTAATAAAGTTGATCTAAAAAAGGGGACGTGATTATTTTTTGAAAAGGAAAAATAACTGTAGAAGCAAAAGTCCAAAAAAAAGAAAAAATAATCACGTCCCCTTTTTCGCAGGAAAGCATAGGAAGGTAAAGTCAAGTTTATGGAAGTGAAGATAAAGATAGATAATGGACGAGATTTATCCTTTCTCTGTGGAAAAAGAGACGAAAATTTAAAGATTATAGAAAAGGAATCGGGAGTTAGGTTTATTCTCAGAGATAATTTTTTGAAAATTATAGGCGAAAAAGAAGGGGTAAAACAAGCTGAACAAATAGTAGAGGAAATCTTCTCTCAGTTGCACAAAGGATATTTGCCCCATTTTGAAGAGATAAAATCTGCCTTGAGAAGGATAAGGAAAGGAGAGGAAGGAAGACTGGAGGAAGATTCTTCGTCAGTTATATTTACTTCCTCTCGAGGAAGAAAGGTAAGACCCAGGACCGAAGGGCAGAGAAAATATGTTGAAGCAATGAAGAACAGCGATGTGGTTTTTAGTATCGGTCCGGCAGGGACTGGTAAAACCTATCTAGCAGTAGCCATGGCCATAGCTACTTTAGAGAAAGAAGAGGTTGTGCGGATAATCCTAACGCGTCCCACAGTAGAGGCAGGAGAGAAGTTGGGTTATCTACCCGGCGGACTGGAGGACAAAGTGGAGCCGTATCTGCGTCCTTTATACGATGCCCTCTACGATTTAATTCTTGCTGATAAATTTCAAACACTTTTAGAAAGGAGAATTATCGAAATTGCTCCTCTTGCCTATATGAGGGGACGCACTTTGAATGACGCATTTATTATTCTAGATGAGGCACAAAACACCACCTATGAGCAGATGAAGATGTTCTTAACTAGGCTGGGTTTTGGTTCCAAAGTGGTGATTACAGGGGATATTACTCAGATTGATCTTCCTGCTCATCGCAGTTCAGGCTTAGTTGAAGTGCAGTCATTCTTCAAAGGGATAAAAGGGATAGAGACCGTTTATCTTACTCAGAGGGATGTGGTAAGGCATCGTCTGGTACAGGAAATAGTGAAGACTTATGAAAATCATGAAAAAAAGATTAAGAATAGTTAAAAGATTTGAAAAAAGAGAAAAATCCAGATATCCTAGATTTAAAATTAGGAGTGTTTTTGCCAGATCTCATCTTTGGAAATGGGCCTGGGGGATAGGATTAATATCGAGTTTGTCTTTGGTTTTTCTCCTACCATCTACCGGTGAAATAACTTTTTTCAATAAGTTAGGAATGGTCATTCTGATTACCTTTTTTGTCTTTATTTTCTTCATTTACCTTTGGCGGTTCTGGGCACAATTTCTTATGGCGAAACCTTTGAGTCTCTGTGCGATCTTGATCATCTCTATGGCTCTCATGGGCAGAATTATCATCCTCTTACCTCAGGTTCCCAACTATTTTATTCCTATTGCTTTTTTATCCATCCTCACTTCACTTCTTTTTGCACCTCCATTGTCTATGGTAGTGACCTTACTATTGAGTATCCTCTTCAGCATTAATGCGCAAGGTTCGCATCTTCTACCGGTCCTGGTCATGGGAGGAATTATGGGAGCCTACAGCGCTACTTTCGTTTACCAGAGAACCGATTTAACTAAGGGTGGCCTTTATGTAGGTATGTCTAATGTCTTGATTATATTAGCTGTGGGTCTGCTTGCTAGTCATTCTTTTCCCCGTGTGGCCTCTTTTGCCCTTTGGGGAATGGGCAGTGGAATTTTTTCCAGCATTTTGGCTCTGACGGTTTTACCTTATCTGGAAACCTATTTCGGCATTACCACCGATATCAAGTTGCTGGAGCTAAGTAATCTTAATCTTCCTCTTTTGAACAGACTATCTATAGAAGCACCCGGCACCTATCACCACACCATAATGGTTGCCAATCTGGCTGAAGCTGGGGCAGAAGCCGTGGGTGCTAATTCCCTTTTGACCAGGGTGGGAGCCTATTACCATGATGTAGGTAAAATTCTTCGGCCTCATTTTTTCTTTGAAAATGCTGGAGCAGGCAAGAATAATTATCACGACAAGATGGCTCCTAATTTGAGTTCTATGATTGTTATCTCTCATGTAAAAGACGGCGTAGAACTTGCTCAAAGGAATCGACTTCCTCAAGTCGTCATTAATACTATCAGGGAGCATCACGGAACGGGACTGATAGCCTATTTTTATAGAGAAGCACTGAAAGAAAGGGGGAAAGAGAAAGAATCAATATATGAAGAGAATTTCCGTTACCCTGGTCCTGCACCCCAGACAAAAGAGTCAGCTATTGTAATGCTAGCAGATTCAGTGGAGGCTGCCTTTCGTTTCTCTCCCCAAAAAACTCTCAAGAGTATACACTCACAGGTAAAGAAAGTGGTGAATAATAAATTGAAGGATAATCAACTCGATGAGTGTGATTTAACCTTAGGGGAAATAGCCAGAATATCCGATGCCTTCGTGAGGACCCTTACCGGTGTCGTCCACACGCGTGGAAGGTATCCGGAAGAGATGCTAAAGAGTCGATCGGTGGTCGGGTGAGCTCTGAGAAAAGATATGCTGGGATTCAGATAAGAAGTCTTCAAAACCCGTGGGTGAACATAGGATTTTTAAAAAAGGTAGCTTCCCGAGCCTTAGAAAGCGAGGGGGTGCACAAGGATAAAGAGGTGAGTATAGTCCTGGTGGACAATAAAATGATCAAGCAATTGAACGAGAAATTTCGTGGTAGAAGGGAAACAACTGATGTCCTAGCTTTTCCCTTGGGTGGGGAGTTCGCCTCGACGAAGAGTCTTTTAGGTGAGATTGTAATTTCGGTAGAGAAAGCTAAAGAGGCGGCAATAGAAGGGGGACATCGGCTTAAAGAAGAGCTCGCTCTTTTGGTAGTTCATGGAATCCTTCATCTACTCGGGTATGCCGATGAGAAAAAAAAAGAACGAGAGGTTATGAGGGATAAGGAAGGTAAAATTTTAGAATCTTTGGGAATAAAGGTAAGGATTGAAAAGGAGACTACCAATGAAATCGCAAGAGGAGGGTAGGGGTTTACTTTTCCTAATTTTTTTGCTATGCTTTCTTTTGGGGCTAGGCATCCGAGCCCCAAAAGCGGCATTAATAGCTAAAATAGGGTATATAGATATACAAAAGGTTTTTCAGGGATATGAAAAAACTGGGGATCTGGAGGCACGTGTTAAGAAGGATCAGGCCGAATACCAGCGGAATTTAGACGAGTTAAAAGAAGAAATTGAAAAGCTAAGAGATGAGCTCAAGGAACAGGAGTTAATACTTACTGAAGCTGCCAAAGAAGAGAAGCAAGCTGAGGTAGACCGCAGGATAACAGAACTGGACAATTTAGTTCGGGATATGACGGAAAGACTGGAGAAAAAGTGGGAAAAGTATACGGATGAGATAGTGAAAGATATTTTGGCTACGACCAGGTCCATCGCTGAACGCGAAGGATACCGGCTGGTTTTTAGTAAGGAGGCCTTATTTTATGCCACCCCGGAGCCAGAGTTTGATTTGACGGAAAAGGTAATTCTTGAGTTGAATGAAAAATATAGATCTAAGGCTGAATCCACTTCTTCCACTCCCCCAACTAACTAAAAATTAGCAGGCTAAACAATGGAAAAAAGTTTAAGAGAATTAGCAGAGCTTGTAGAAGGAAAAATAGAGGGGAATGGGAGTGTCAAGGTAAAGAGGGTGGCCGAGGTAGAAGAAGCAAAAAAAGGAGACATTACTCTAGCTATTTCCGAGAAATTCCTGCATAAGGCTCGCCAAAGTCAGGCTTCGGCTGTCATAGTTCCCCTGGGGGTTAAGCATTTCTCCAAGCCTGTTATCCAGGTAAAGAACCCTCGCTTGGCCTTTGCCCAGATACTGGAGCTATTTGCTCCTCAACTACCGAGACTTTCCGGAATTCATCCCACTGCTTTAATTGGTGTCAACGTAGAGATAGGTAAAAGTGTTACGGTGGGTCCCTATACAGTTCTGAGAGATGGGGTTAGGTTAACGGATGATGTCCACATCTCTTCTGGAGTATATCTGGGTAACAACGTAAAAATCGGTAAAGGTAGTTTTATACACCCCCGGGTTACTATTCTGGATGATACAATTGTAGGGGAAAAGGTGATCATTCACTCCGGAACTGTGATAGGTTCTGATGGCTTTGGTTTTGCTAAAAAAGAGGATGGATCCTACTACAAGATTCCTCAGGTGGGCAGGGTTGTCATCGAAGATGAAGTGGAGATAGGAGCCAATGTGGCCATAGATCGGGCAACTATCGGAGAAACACGAATAGGCTCAGGATGTAAAATCGACAATTTGGTACACATTGCCCATAATGTCACCTTAGGAAGAAATGTAGCTATTGTTGGTTTAGTGGGAATCTCGGGAAGTTCAACCATAGGAGATGGGGTCATTCTGGCCGGTCAAGCGGGAGTAACCGATCATGTAAGTATAGGTAATAATACTATAGTGGCTGCTAAATCGGGAGTTACCAAAAATATAGGGCCAAATCAATTTGTATCCGGCTTTCCGGCAAGACTGCACTCTAAACAAAAAAGGGTAAAGGCTATTATCAACAGGCTACCTCGACTTCTGGAACGAGTGAGAAAACTTGAGCAAATGGACAGAGGGAAGAAATAATGCAATTACAACGCACCATCAAGAAAGTCGTTTCTTACAAGGGAACGGGACTACACTTGGGTAGAGAAGTTACTTTAACTTTAGAGCCTGCACCACCGGGCTCGGGAATAGTTTTCGTAAGGGAAGACCTGTCCGGTAGTCCCCAGATTAAGGTCAGCGTTAACAAGGTGGTAAGTAATATGCGAGGAACAAGCTTAGGAGAGGGAAAGACAAGAGTTCGCACGGTGGAGCACATTTTGGCTGCTCTAGCTGGCCTGGGAATAGATAATATAAATATAAAAATGAATGAGGAGGAGATCCCTGCTGCTGATGGAAGCGCCCTTCCTTTTGTAAAGCTGATTCAGAAGGCAGGTATTATTGAACAAGCTACTCCCCGGCGATTCCTTAAGATTGAAAAACCTCTCTGGATAGAGGAAGAAGATAGGAGATTGGTTGTGCTTCCTCATGATGGGCTCAGAATCACCTATACCGTCGATTTTCCTCATTCTCCTCTTAAGTCGCAATTTGCTGAGTTTAACATTAACGAGGAGGTTTTCGCTCAGGAGATTGCTCCCTCTAGAACCTTCGGCTTTATGGAGGAGGTGGAGGAATTAAAGAAACAGGGTTTAGTTCAGGGAGGGTCTTTGCAGAACGCGGTAGTGATTGGTAAAAAGGGGATTATAAACAAGGAGGGGCTGAGATTTCCTAATGAACCTGTGCGTCACAAAATACTTGATTTAATAGGTGATCTTTATTTGCTGGGCCGACCTATCCAGGCTCATATTATGGCCGTAAAATCAGGTCATCTTTTCCACGTCAAGTTAATCCAGAAACTTGAGGAGTTAAAGAGTAAAGAAAGTGGTTTCCTGGACATAAGCGATATCGAGAGAGTACTTCCTCATAGGTATCCCTTCCTTCTGGTAGACAAGATTCTAGAGCTGGGAGAAAGGGAAATAGTGGGAGTGAAGAATATTACT
>DAOVGK010000087.1 GCA_030672445.1 Candidatus Aerophobota bacterium | reverse complement strand
ATTACCTCCTCCTACCATTATCCCCATTCCTACTCCCAATTTTTTAACTTCTTTTATCTCTCGAGAAATCAGGTGAACGCGAGAAGATGAAATCCCGTAACCCTTTTCATTAGCAAGACTTTCCCCTCCTATCTTCAGAAGAACCCTTTCCCATCTAATTTCTGATTGGCCCATTAATTATTTCAACCTTCTCTCAACTGGTATCTCACAAAACGGTGAATTTTTACGTTTTCGCCTATTTTGGCAATGACCTCCTCAAGATGTTGCCGTAATGTTTTTTTCTCATCCTTAAAAAAGGGCTGTTCTAAAAGGCAGACCTCTGAATAAAATTTCTTCATCCTTCCTTCTACAATTTTCTCAATAATTTTGCTAGGTTTACCTTCCTTTTCAGCCTGGGCTTTCAGAATAGCCTTTTCTTCTTCAAGCACCTTTCCCGGAATTTCTTCCACAGATATCCATTGAGGATCAAAGGCAGCGATATGCATAGCAACACTCTTGGCGAATTCTTGAAATTCGGAATTTTTTGTTACAAAGTCAGATTGACAATGAATCTCTACCAGTGTCCCCACCCTTCCATTATGATGAATATAAGAGGTAATGATGCCCTGAGCGGTTTTTTCACCACTTTTTCTCCGGGCAATCTCAATTCCCTTTCTCCTTAAAATTCTCTTTGCCTCTTCGAGATTACCTTTTGTCTCTACCAGAGCCTTCTTGCAATCCAAGATTCCGGCTAAGGTTTCCCCTCTCAACCTCCTTACTTTATCAAGTGAAACTTCCATCATTTCTCACCTTTTCAAAGATTCTCTTAAGTCTCCTTTTCCGATTCCGCTTTTTTCATCTTTTTCTGTACTCTCTTCTCTTTTATTTTTTCTGCCTCGGTTGTCTTCCCAAAATCCTGCTTCTCGCTTTCTTTAGGCTTTTTTTCTGCATCTTTTTTTATCTGCTGCGGCTCCTCTTCGGCCTCGGTCTCCATCTTCTCCTCTTGTTGTAAGGGTTCTGTAGCTGACTCTAACTTCTCTTCTCCTTTTTCCTTTACGGCAACCTTTTCCTGTTCTGTCTTTATTTCCTCAGATCCCCTTACTTTTAATTCTTCCTTGGCGATCTCCTCTTCCTTTTCTTCTATTTTTTTCTCTTTTACCTCTTCGGCTTCTTTCCCCAATACTTTTTGTTTCTTTTCCCAAAGGATTTTTCCTTCTAAAATAGCATCAGCTATTTTAGAAGTAATCAGTCTAATGCTTCTTATGGCATCATCATTAGCTGGAATAGGATAATCCACAAGACTAGGATCACCATTAGAGTCCACCATAGCCACAATCGGAATGGCCAATCGTCTTGCCTCCTTAACAGCTATTTCTTCCACCCCAAGATCAGTCACGAAAATAGCTTGAGGAAGGGTGGTCATGTTCTTGACACCGGCTAGATTTCGTCTAAGTTTTTCTGTCTCCCGACGAAAACTCATCTCCTCCTTCTTGGAGAGAACTCCCCATTCACCCGCTTCTTCCTGTTTTTCTAAATCACGGAGTCTATTTATTCTCTTCTTTACGGTGGAAAAGTTAGTTAAAAACCCTCCTAACCAACGACTGTTAATGTAATAAGCTCCGCATCTTTTTGCTTCTTCCTCAATACACTTTTTCGCTTGCTGTTTAGTCCCCACGAATAACACAGTTCCTTCTTCCGCTACTAGACCTCTGACAAACTCACAAGCCTTTTCTATTTTTTTTACTGTTATGCTGAGATCAAGAATGTGTATTTGATTTCTTTCCTGATAAATGTAGAGTTTCATCTTAGGATTCCAAGCACTTCTTCGATGACCAAAATGGGCCCCAGCCTCTAATAACTCCTTCATGGTAACTATAGACATCTGTTTCTTCCTCCTAATGGCTACAAAATTCCTTGTTCTACTCGAATCAGCAAGGACTTTCCCTTCACTACTCTTAAATTATCTATTTTACGGAGGGCACTCTGGATATCATCCTCTTTCGCCTGGTGGGTAAGCATTATTACCGGCACGACCCCTGGCGGTTTCTTATTCTCTCCTTTTTGCAGGACCGACTTAATACTTATATTATGATTACCTAAAACTCCAGAAATTTTTGCCAAAACCCCCGCCTCATCCAGAGCATTAAATCTTAAATAATACTTGGTCTTTATCTGCCCCATTCCTTTTAAGGTTAGATATCTCTTCGGTTGAGGATAGATTAACTTCCTTCCCTGGGCTACACTAACTAAATCTTCTAGAATCGCGGTAGCAGTAGGGTATTTACCAGCTCCTGGTGCCTGCATTCCTATCTCTACTCCTACTTCATCCCGTAGCTCGACTCCGTTCTCTATCCCATCCAGACCAGCTAGACCTCTTCCCCACGGCAGAAGAGCAGGATGGACACGAGCCTCCAGCTCATTATCTTCCCTTCTGGCAACAGCTAGAAGTTTAATTCTATATCCCAATTCTTTGGCAAAGAGAATATCTTGGTGGGAGATCCTTCTAATCCCCTCCATAAAAAGAGAATCTAGAGGAGGAAAATAACCCAGGGCTAAACCAAGTAAGACAATTAATTTATGAGCAGTATCATAGCCATCAATATCATCTGAAGGATTCTGCTCAGCATAGCCAATTTCCTGAGCTTTCTTGAGAATAGGAGAAAAATCTTCACCCCTTTTTTCCATCTCTGTCAAAATATAGTTGCAAGTCCCGTTAAAAACACCAATCAATTTCTCGAACTGGAAGGGTGAGGAAATTAAACTTTCTATAAGACGGTAAGTGGCAATATTAGACGCCCTTACCCCTAGATAACAATCGCTGTCCAGCGCTTGCTTAAAAATCTCACTTCCGGCCCGGGCTAGGACAGCCTTGTTAGCAGTAATCACATTCTTACCTCTTTTAAGAGCTTCTAAAATTATTTCTTTAGCTGGGGATATCCCCCCCATTACCTCAACCACCGTATCAATCTCAGGATTAGCTAAGATTTCCCTGGGATCTGTAGTCAATAGATGCGAAGGAACCGGGACAGACCTTTCTTTATCCAGATACTTGACCGCGATCTTTTCCAGGATAAACTTATGGTGGTCCTTTTTTCCTTTTTTTCTTGACAAAAGCTCAACTATTCCTCCTCCCACCATGCCAAGTCCAAATAAACCTAGGTGAACTACCTTACCTTTCATCATTGAGTCCTTCTTGCCTGAGATAGTATCATAGCAATCTTTGCCTGTCAAATTAACCTTTTCTCTTCTTCTCCAAAGTCTGTATCCTCTTTTCCAATTTCTGGATATCACCCTTGGTGGCTACATTCATTTGAGAAAGTGCTTTTTTCACTTTCTCCCTTATTTTCCCTTCTATCTCTTTTCTCTTTTCCTCGCCTTTCTCAATTATCTCTGTCAAAAGCTCCTTGTTTCCCCTCTGAGCGATCTCTCCCTTTTTAGTCAGTTCTTCAATAAATTCCTCAATCTTTTCCTGCGTAAGAACCAGAACTCCCAGACCTGATAACAAAAACCTGCCTAACAGGCTTTCCATTATTTCTCACCTCCCTCTCTTTTTTATGAATTTTCGTAACTATTCAGCTTTATCATATTCCACCGCGGAGCACGCCGAGAACGCTAAGAATAAAGCCTTCAGCTATCAGCACTCAGCAATCCACTGAAGGCTGAATGCTTATATTTAATTTTTCTTTTTGATCCATCTCTGCGCACTCTGTGATCTTTGCGGTGAACAGTTACATTCATTATACAAAAATTTCGCCAAAGGTCAAAGTTGATGCGATCAATCTCCATCTCAGTTTCAGGAAAGTAGAGTTCGTTTTCTTGACTTTATGGGAAAAAAGATTAATATTCTTAAGAGAAGGGTTGCCAAAGAAGATCCAGGGAGACCAGAGCACGTGAAAGCTTATCAGCTTTACGGTGAATTCGTTAAGGGTTTATGGAAACAGAATCCTGTCTTTGTTCAACTTCTGGGGATGTGTCCAACCTTAGCAGTAACTAACTCCGCTATAAATGGATTTTCTATGGGGCTTGCAGTGATTTTTGTCTTGGTGTGCTCAGGCCTGATTATCTCCTCATTCAGAAAATTCATTCCTCGTGAGGTGAGGATTGCTACCTTTACCATAATTATTGCCAGTTTCGTCACTGTGATTGACTACTTTTTTAAAGCCAACTACCCCTCCATAAGCAAGGCTCTAGGTGCCTATGTTCCCTTAATTGTGGTAAATTGTATAATCTTAGGAAGGCAAGAGGCCTTTACCTCCAAGAATCCCCCTCTTTCATCTTTGGTCGACGCTCTTGGCATGGGAGTAGGTTTTACTGGCGCTTTGATTATTCTGGGATCTATAAGGGAACTGTTGGGTTCAGGCTCCGTATTTGGCTTGCAGGTTCTTGGTGGTTCTTTTCGGCCCTGGGTAATTATGATTCTTCCCCCCGGTGCCTTTCTCACCTTGGGAATACTAATAAGTTTGATAAATTTACTCACCAAAAGAAGAAGTTGAAAAATTGATTACCAACAAGAAAGCAACTCATGATTACCATATTTTAGAAAGATGGGAAGCAGGGGTTGTGCTTAAAGGATCAGAAGTTAAATCTATCCGGGAGGGGAAAGTAAGCTTCACTGATTCTTTTGTCCGAGTAATCTCGGGAGAACTATTTTTACATAACCTTCATATAGCTCCCTATGCTTGCACCAGTCAGGGGAATCTGGATCCCAAAAGACCCCGGAAACTCCTTCTGCATCATGGCGAAATAAAAAAGCTAATAGGAACTTTATCTCAAAAGGGCTTGACATTAATTCCATTAAGTATATACTTTAAGAAAGGAAAAGTTAAATTAGGGATAGGTCTGGCAAAAGGGAAACATTTGTATGATAAAAGACAAAAGCTTCGAGAAATCTCGATAGAACGGGAGATAAAACGTACATTAAAGGAACGAAAAAGATACTATCCTCATTAAAAATGAAGAAAGGGGGCGAAACGGTTTCGACAGGGACAGAAAAATCGGAATGGCATAGCAAGGGTGGTCGGATACCTTGTAAATCCATCCGGCAACTAAACTTAAACGCCAACCCAGCGTTTGCTTTTAGCTACAACTAGTAGCTACGTCTCCTCACTTTTGCTCTACGGAGTAAGAGAGGCGTGAGAAAGTAGAGCTAGCTTTGTTTCCAGGCAGATGGGAAACAAAGCAAATCCTCCAGACCTGCTAGTCTTTCCTTCATCCCGTCTACAGGAGGGAGTAAAGATGAATTCAAAATGTAGACTAAATATGTAGACGTTCCGGTGCTTTTGTTCCTGGACGAGGGTTCGATTCCCTCCGCCTCCACCAGATTCCTTCCTATAATTAAAAAGCTGGCACTGTTTTTCCGCATTCTGTTTACTACTCTTTTTTCCACTTGGGGAAGGCAATATAAAAAGATGCTGAATATTATTGTTTGCGGTGCTCTGGGAAGGATGGGTCAGGAGATTATACTTAAAGTACGTCAGGCAAAGGGGATGAAGTTAATTGGAGCAATAGAAGCTCCCCATCATTCTTCTTTAGGCAAAGAAATCGAAAAAGGAGTCGAAGTTATCCCTGACCTGGAAAAAGCAATACGGCCAGATGCTGTGATAATTGACTTTACTACCCCCCAGGCAACACTCGAACATCTTGAGGTTGCTAAGAGCAAAAAAGTTCCCATAGTCATAGGCACTACCGGGTTCGAAGACGAGCAATATGAGAGACTAAAAGAGGCTTCCCGCAGCATCCCTCTGGTTCTTTCTCCAAATATGAGCGTGGGAATTAACCTCCTTTACAAAATGGTAGAAGAGGCAACCCGCGTTCTGGGAGAAGATTTTGATACAGAAATTATAGAAATTCACCACCGAAATAAGGCCGATGCGCCCAGCGGCACGGCAAAAAAAATTGCTCAAATCATAGCCAGGACAAAAGACACCGATTTAGCTAAGATAGGGGTATACGGAAGAAAAGGAGAAAGAGAAATAAGAAGTCCGGATGAGATAGGTATCCATGCTGTAAGAGGAGGAAGTGTAATTGGGGATCACATAGTTCTCTTCGCCGGGGCCGGAGAAAGACTGGAAATTATTCACCGAGCCGAATCTAGAGCCATCTTTGTTCGGGGAGCTATTCTGGCAGCGAAATTTATCATGGACAAAGAGGCGGGACTCTACGACCTTCAGGATGTGTTAGGATTAAAAAAAGATAACTGCTCACCGCAAAGATCGCAGAGTGCGCAGAGATGAATCAATAACTTTCCTGATTCTTAGCGTTCTCGGCGTGCTCTGCGGTGAAATATGATAGGGCTGAATGATTAAAAAAGGAAGATTATGAAGATAGAGAAAGCGAAAAGGCTAACTAGGCTTCCACCCTATTTATTTGCCGAGCTAGATAAAATGAAATCTCGTCTAAGGGAAGAAGGAAAGGATCTTATAGACCTGGGAATAGGAGACCCTGACCTTCCCACTCCTTCTCCCATTATCAAAAGATTATCCCAGGCCGCTAAAAATCCCCAGAATCATCGTTATCCTTCTTACCAAGGTCTTCTTTCCTTTCGCAGGGCAGTCTCTCAATGGTACCGGAGGAGGTTTGGGGTTGGGCTCGATCCAGAGAAAGAGGTTCTTACCCTTATTGGCTCTAAAGAGGGGATAGCTCATATATCTTTAGCCCTGATTAATCCGGGAGATATCGCTTTAGTACCTGATCCAGCTTATCCTGTCTATGAGGCAGGGGCTATATTTGCTGGAGGAAAACCCTACCGATTGCCTCTCCGGGAGGAAAACCACTTTTTACCTTCTCTGGAAAAAATAGACAAGGAAGTAGCCCAGAGAGCAAAGGTTTTATTCATCAACTATCCCAACAATCCCACGGGAGTAGTGGCGAGCAGGGATTTCTTTCGGACTATAATAGATTTTGCTAAAGAGTTTAATATAGTCCTCTGTCATGATCTTGCTTATTCAGAAATCTCTTTTGACGGATACTCACCCCCCAGTATTATGGAAATAGAAGGAGCTAAAGAAGTAGCCATAGAGTTTCATTCTTTATCGAAAACCTTTAATATGACAGGTTGGCGCATCGGGTTTGCCGTGGGAAATAGAGCCATAATTGAGACTTTGCATGAGGTAAAGACCAATATAGATTCAGGTGTTTTTCAGGCTGTCCAGGAAGCGGGAATAGAGGCTTTGAGGATAAATGAACATACCGTGGAAAAGACACGAGAGATTTACCAGCGAAGAAGAGATATCCTGGCTGAAGGTCTGGCCAGAATAAATTGGCAGATCCAACTACCCAAAGCTACCTTTTATCTTTGGCTAAAGATCCCCTCAAGCCCCTCCTCCTTAGAGTTTACTGAGCTCCTCATGCAGAGATGTGGAGTGGTAGTCACTCCCGGCATTGGCTTTGGCTCCTGTGGAGAGGGTTACATTAGGATAGCCTTAACAGTAAGTGAAGAAAGACTAGAGGAGGCGGTAAAAAGAATTAGAACTGATGATTTGATACGCAAGGAGTTTCTAAATGCCAAAGTTAAGTGTAAATGTTGATCACGTAGCTACTTTGCGTGAGGCTAGAAAAGTTAAGGAACCAGACCCAGTAGCTGCCGCACTTTTGGCAGAGCTAGGCGGAGCAGAAGGAATAACCATTCATCTAAGACGGGATAGAAGGCATATCCAGCCGCGTGACTTAGATCTTTTGCGGGCCATGATACACACTAAATTGAACCTCGAGATGGGAACCAGCGAGGAGATAGTGAAAATCGCCTTAAAAACAAAACTCGATCTGGCTACCTTAGTTCCGGAAAAAGAGACCGAAATAACTACTGAGGGAGGACTCGATCTTTCCAAGGAAAACCCCAGGTTAAAAGAAGTGATTTCCCTTCTTCATCAAAGGGAAATTCCGGTTTCTCTCTTTATAAATCCAACTCCAGACAGTGTCCGAAAAGCACACAAATTGGGAGCAAATGTAGTGGAGCTCCATACCGGACCTTATGCCGAAGCTACAAATTTGCTCGATTCAGCCACCGAACTGGAAAGAATTGCCGGGGCCGCCGCCCTAGCTAAAAAGCTTGATCTGGAAGTTCACGCCGGACATGGTTTAAACTATCAGAATGTCCGAAAAATTTGCCTCATAGAAGAGATAGAAGAAGTTAGCATAGGCCACTCTATCGTTGCTCGGGCGTGTCTGGTGGGAATGAAGGAGGCGGTAAGGGAGATGGTAAGATTAGTTGGTCAGCAAGGGTCCTTATGATTAAAGCAATAGGAATAGACATTATTAAAATAGAGAGATTGAAGAGAGCTCTCCAGAGATGGGGAACTCGACTCGAGCGCAGGATCTTTACCTCTAAAGAGATTGATGCAAGTCGAAGGAAAAAAAGACTCACTTATCTGGCAGGAAGATTTGCTGCCAAAGAAGCTGTGTTCAAGTCCCTGGGAACTGGTGGATATTGGCAAGATATCGAGGTTTTATCAGAGAAAAACAACGAGCCCTACATTGTGTTTCAGGGGAGGATGAAAAGAATTGCTGAGCGCAAAGGAGTGAAAAAGATCTTGATTAGTCTATCGCATGATAGTGATTACGCTATAGCTCAAGCCATAGCAATTGGAGAAGGAAAGAGCTGATGATGAAGGTGGTTACCTCACAAGAAATGCAAAAATTAGACAAACTTGCCATAAAGACGATAGGAATACCTAGTATAGTGCTTATGGAAAATGCCGGTATCAAAGTGGTAGAAGTAATAGAAAAAGAGTACTCTCCACTTCCGGGAAAGTCTGTCCATATCCTCTGTGGTCCGGGTAACAACGGAGGAGACGGAATGGTAGTAGCCAGGCATCTCTTTAACCGGGGAGTGGGAGTGAAAGTGTTCCTTTTGGCCGAGAAAAACAGAATCAAAGGAGATGCGGCTACAAATCTATCCATAGCTGAGAGATTGGGGATAGAGGTAAAGGAAGTTAACTCCACTCAGGATCTAAAGCTCTTACACCAGGAACTCAACCATGCTGATATAATTGTAGATGCTCTTCTGGGAACCGGCTCCACTCTTCCTCTTAGAGGATTAATGAGAGAAGTTGTTAGCCTAATCAACCAGTGCTCAAGGCATACTATAGCCGTAGATCTTCCTACTGGCTTAGATGCTGACACGGGTGAGGTACCGGGAGAGGCTATTAAAGCAAATTTTACGGTGACCTTTGCCTATCCCAAAAGGGGATTGTATCTTTATCCAGGCATAAACTATGCAGGAAAAATAGAGGTGGTGGATATAGGAATTCCTTCTTCTCTGGGCGAGGAAAAAATTAGATGCAATCTTCTTATCTCTTCTGACATCCAAAAAGATTTATTTTATAGAAAACTTTCTTCTCATAAGGGAAATTTTGGCCACCTTCTGGTAATTGCTGGTTCGCTGGGTATGACAGGAGCAGCCACCTTAACAGCTCTTTCTGCTCTCAGGGTAGGGGCAGGTCTGGTAACGTTAGGGATTTCAGAAAGTTTAAATCCAATTTTAGAAATTAAATTGACTGAAGTGATGACTTTGCCTCTTCCCGAGACCCCACAAAAGACTCTGTCTTCTGAGGCATTCGGAAAAATTGAAGAATTTAGTGGTAGATGCAGGGCAATGGTTTTAGGTCCAGGTATCTCGGTAGAGGAGGAGACTAAAAAACTGGTGAAAATGATTATGGGAGGATTAGACATTCCTCTGGTTCTTGATGCAGATGGAATAAACAACCTTGTGGGTGAAATTTCTCTACTCCAAAAATATAGATCCCCTTTGATCATCACCCCTCATCCGGGGGAGATGAGCAGACTTTTAGAAACTACAGTAGAAGAGGTTCAAAAGGATAGAATTGAATCTACTATTTCTCTGGCTAAAGTAGCCGGAGCCATCGCTGTACTGAAAGGGGCAGGAACCATAATAGCTGACAAAGAAGGTAACAGCTGGATCAACTCCACTGGCAATCCAGGAATGGCTAGCGGAGGAACCGGGGATGTTCTTACCGGCATCATCGGTGGTCTATTAGTACAGGGGTTCTCGCCTTTGTTAGCCGCCCAGATGGGGGTATATCTTCATGGACTTGCCGGAGACCTTGCTGCTCAAAAAAGGGGAGAAACAAGCCTCATAGCTGGGGATGTCTTAGAGAATCTTCCTGACGCTATAAGGAGGGTAAAAAGTGAATATTACTGACCTACAAAAGAAAAATATTGCTGAGCTACATCAGATGGCAGAAGAGAGGAAGATTGAGAATTATCGTCATCTGAAAAAGCAGAATCTCATATTTAAGATAATACAGAATGAGATTGATCGGGAAAAGGAAGCTTACGGATGCGGGGTGTTAGATATTCTTGCTGAGGGATATGGATTCTTGAGATCAGACTATATCTCCGGGCCGGATGATATATATGTTTCCCCCTCGCAAATTAAAAGATTTGACCTGCGTGAAGGAGACACGGTAAATGGCCGGATTAGACCGCCCAAGGAGGGGGAAAATTACTTTGCCTTGTTAAAAGTAGAGTCGGTAAATGGAAAGGATCCTGAAGAGGCAAGAGAAAGAACTCTCTTTGAAAACCTAACCCCTCTTTATCCTGAAGAACGCATCACCCTGGAAAACTCTACTGGCGACATTTGTGCTCGTTTGATGGATCTTATCGCTCCTCTGGGCAAGGGTCAGAGGGGTCTCATTGTTGCGCCTCCCAAGACGGGAAAAACTATATTGCTGCAAAAAATCGCTAAAGGCTTTACCAGCAATCATCCCAAGATAGAACTTATAGTTCTTTTGATTGATGAGCGACCGGAAGAAGTCCCCGATATGCAACGATCCGTGGATGGAGAAGTCGTCTTTTCCACCTTTGATGAGCCCCCAAAGAGCCATATCCGCGTAGCAGAATTAGTTATCCAAAAGACCAAAAGGCTAGTAGAGCAAAAA